>VBPR01000006.1 GCA_005877345.1 Nitrososphaerota archaeon | reverse complement strand
GATATTTAATTGAGTTATTAAACTAATCAAACAAATCTTCAATTCTTAACTTTTGAATAATTCATTTCCTGGTCTCTGTTTCTTTAATGGTCACCCGTCCCCAATTTAGTTCTATGCGGTTTTCTAGGCATAACGTTACTGCTCGTAGCAATGTTACTGCTTCTAGTTTCTGTCCTCTTCTCTTAATCGATTCGACAGTATCTCCTTGTCTAATTCTAAATGATTCCTGACAAATAATAGGTCCTTGATCAAGGTCTTCAGTTACAAAATGAGCTGTACACCCAACGATTTTTGCTCCTCTTTCATATGCTTGGACATACGCATATGCTCCCGGAAATGCGGGTAGTAATGATGGATGAATGTTAATTATCCTATCAGGATACCTCCAGACAAAGTTTGGAGTCAATATTCTCATGTATCTTCCCAGAACTATCAAATCTACATTATGACGATCCATGATGTCCAGAATTTCATCTTCTGCATCTGTTTGTCTGGAGTGCATAATGTGATAAAAGGGGATATTGTATTTTTCTGCAATAGAATTGGTCGTATTATCGCTTGCTATAATGACAGCAATATTTGCATTTATCTCACCAGTTGCTTTTGCATCCAGCAATTTGGTGAGGCAGTGACTCTCTTTGCTTACAAAAATAGCAATGTTCTTTAATCTTTTGGGTTCTTGATAGTGAATTTTTACTTCCATATGTAATTTTTTTGCCAGGGTTTTCAGTTCAGTATCAAATAATTTCTTCTTAAAATCATGGTGATGAAATGAGGCCTCAAGTTGCATTCCAAACAGCCCACTGATAACATTTTGATTTATTTGTTCAATATTTCCATCATTTTTGAAAATAAAATTGGTTACATCAGCCACTACGCCTTTTCTATCTTTACCTACAACTGTTACCTCAACTAATAGTCTGTCATTTCTATTCATGAATACAATGGATTAATAAATCTTAAAATTAAAGGATTCTAAAAATTCTAATACTAATACTTAAATAAGTAGACTTCAATTCTAGAGCGATGATAAATGCACTTTTAGTGAATTTAAGTCTAACAGACTAGAGTAGATATGTTCTTTTTGATTGCTCTTCACAATTTGGTTTGCAAGAAATGAGTCCTGAACAGAGACAGAAAATTTTCAAAAAATCAAGAAGGGACTTTGATTATAATAACCCTACACGAAAATGTTCAGTTTGCTACACTCTATCAGGATGGCACTGTTATACATGTGACGGAGATTTTTGTGACGTTCATTTTCATGATGAAAGACATAAAAAATTGTGCAGTTTATGATTAATAGAATATTCATTTTACCTTTTAGATTTTAGAAATTTAATACAGGATAATTGAATGAGTAAAAACAAAGCAGATTATTATTTATAGAGTGCGGGGGGTGGGATTTGAACCCACGAATCCCTAAGGAACAGGGATCTAGGAATGTGAATGTTATCCATTCTAAGCATCGCACTCGCTTTGCACGAGACCTGCGCCGTTGACCTAGCTTGGCAACCCCCGCATCGAATTTTGAAAGTTATGCGGCGAAATTAATCTATTATTTAGAATATATTGGTGTTTAGTTATCATGAATAAGAATATGCCTTTATTTGGTACTAATGGAATTAGAGGTATTTTTGGAAAAGATCTTTCTCTGGATTTCTTAGTAGATGTTTCTAAGTCATTGGGAGCTTATTACAAGGAAGGTTCAATTTTAGTTGGAAGGGATGGTCGAAATTCAAATAATATCATGTTTAATATTATAACCGCAGTTTTAAATTCAAGTGGACTAGATACAGGTGATGCGGGTCTCCTACCAACGCCTTGTCTTCAGTATGCAACAAAAAAAAATCAATATGTAGGCGGCATTATGATTACTGCCTCACACAATCCTCCAGAATACAATGGAGTAAAACCCATCGCAAAAGATGGAGTTGAATTATCAAGAGAAGATGAGATAATGGTTGAAGAGATTTTTAGAAATAAGTCGTTTATTAACTCAAACAAAATAGGACGAAACTTCAAAGAAGATTTGATAATTGACAGCTATATTGGTGATGTTCTAAAATTAGTAGATGTAGACAGAATCAAGCAACATAAATTTAAAATAACAATGGATTTAGGAAACGGAATTCAAGCGCTAGTTGCTCCAGAACTGACCAAGAGGCTTGGATGTACGGTAATAGCGCTTAATGGAACTGTAGATGGTAATTTCCCAGGAAGAGGATCAGAGCCAACGCCGACAAACCTCAATTTATTAAGTTCTGTTGCAAGAGAAACGAAATCCGACCTTGGCGCTGCGTACGATGGAGATGGGGATAGATCCATATTTTGCGATGAACAAGGAAACATTCATTGGGGCGACAAAACAGGCACCTTATTAGCAAGGTACCTGATAACTGAGAAACATCCTAAGGCGAAAATAGTTTGCCCGATAAACACTACCCATGTCCTGACAAAAATTGCACAAGACAACGATTCAGAGGTTATTCATACAAAAGTCGGCAGCGTCGAGGTATCCCGTGAAATGGTTAAGCAAAATGCCTTTATTGGAATGGAGGAAAATGGAGGTTTCATGTACGGAATATTGAATCAGGTAAGAGATGGCGCAATGACAACTGCACTGATGCTCGATTTACTGGCTTCAGAGGAAAAGTCGCTATCAGAGTTGTTGTCATCCCTCCCATTAGTTTACCAATACAAGTCTAAATTTCATTGTTCTGATATTGGATTAATCAAAAAATTGATGGATATGGTAAAGAATCATGGCAGTCCGATGAAAATTGAAACGCTTGACGGCGTCAAGGTTTGGTTTGATGAAGAAAGTTGGTTAATGCTACGGCCAAGTGGCACTGAGCCTTTGATTAGAATTTATGGGGAATCTACAGACGAATTATTAATCAATTCCAAAGTCAACGAATACACACGGCTTGTTACAGAGATACTAAATGAGAAATAATATTTTGGTCGGCAACATTTTTAATACGCCTCTGCTTCTATTCAGTAGATTAAAGATGATCCCAATGGGTGATGGATTATAACATGAGTAAACCTTTTTATGTAAAATTTGAAACTCCAAAAGATCTTGTAAATGCAGTCTATGAGGCTGTTAGGGTAGCCAAACAAAGCGGAAGCGTTAGAAAAGGGACCAATGAAACTACAAAGGCGATTGAAAGGGGAATTGGGAAATTGGTAGTAATAGCAGAGGACGTACAACCACCAGAAGTTGTTGCACATCTTCCTATTATTTGTGAAGAGAGAAATACTCCGTATATTTTTGTACCAAGTAAGCAACAATTAGGAGAATCGATCGGGATTGAGGTTGGTTCTGCTGCGGCAACAATAATTGATGCAGGAGAAGGTCAACACATAGTAGACCAGATAATTGGAACACTATCCAACATTAAAGATAAGAAGGAGTGATTTTACTGTTGAGTAAAGCTGCAGAAGTAAAGGTAACCCCAGCAGAAGTTATACAGATAGTAGGAAGGACAGGTATAGCAGGTGAGGTAATCCAAGTTAGAGTAAAGGTTCTAGAAGGAAAGGATAAAGGTCGAATTCTTACAAGAAATGTTAAAGGCTCCATTAGAATGAAAGACATTCTGATGTTGAGAGAAACTGAAAGAGAGGCCAGAAAGATAAAATAGTGAAGTCGATTGAGCAAAGCAGCTGGTTTTATTCGTAATTGTTTCTTTTGTGGAAAACACATTCCTGCAGATGAAGGACTAATGTTAATAAAAAATGATGGATCTATCCAATGGACATGTTCCGCAAAATGCAAGAAAAACGTGAGGTTAAAACGAGATCCCCGAAAATTCAAATGGACACGAAAGTATGTTAAAGGCGGAATCAAGGTCAAAAAATAAAGATGAAATATGTCCAATCTAGAACAGACTCTCATTGTCGTGAAACCTGATGGCTTTAAGAAAGGCCTTGTTGGAAAAATTATTTCTAGATTTGAGGAAAAAGGCTTTCAAATAGTTGATCTTAAATTATTTCAATTCGATGTAGAGACAGCAAGAAGATTCTATGAAGCGCATGAAGACAAGCATTTTTTTGATGAATTAGTTTCATTTATCTGTTCAGGTAAAACAGTTGGATGTATTTTAGAAGGAAACAATGCAATTTCAACAGTAAGATTGATGGTTGGAAACACAAAATCAACAGAAGCTCTACCTGGAACTATTAGAGGAGATTTTGGAATCGGATTCACAGATAACATAATACACGCCTCCGACTCCGCTGAAAGCTTCATAAAAGAGTCTAAAATCATTTTTAACTAAGTGAAACTTCGCCAACCAGTTGTAGTAGTATTGGGTCATGTAGATTCTGGTAAAACCTCCTTACTTGACAGGATTCGCGGAACAGCAGTTCAATCCAGAGAGGTAGGAGGAATAACTCAACATATTGGTGCAAGTTATTTCCCAATAGAAACAATTAAAGAAATTACAGGAAAATTATTTGATAAACTATCAAAGTCAGAGAATCCCGTTCCCGGCCTCCTTGTGATAGATACTCCAGGTCATGAGGTCTTTGCAAATCTTCGTATGAGGGGAGGCTCTGCTGCAGATATTGCAATCGTTGTGGTTGATGTAAATAAAGGACTTGAAGCCCAGACAATCGAAAGTTTGGATATATTGAAAAATAGAAAAGTCCCCTTTGTCATTGCTCTCAACAAGATAGATCAAATATCTGGTTGGAAAAAAAACAACTCTATACTAATCGCAGAACAATTGAAAATTCAAGACCCAACAATTCTGTCATACTTGGATGAAAAAGTCTACAACGTTGTAGGTGCTCTTTCTCGAATAGGATTTAGTTCCGAGGCATTTTGGCGTGTAAAAGATTTTACAAAGGAACTTGCAATTGTACCGGTAAGTGCGGTAACAGGAACCGGTGTACCTGAGCTATTGGCAGTTCTTGTGGGATTAACTCAACAATACATGTCTAAGAGACTGGAACGACATGAAACTGAAACAAAGGGTATCGTTCTTGAGGTTAATGATGAAGTAGGATTAGGACCGTCGGCAAATATTATTCTTCTTGACGGGACACTAAAACACGGCGATAGAATTGTTGTTGGAAAAAGAGACAGCGTTACCAGTACTAAAATCAAAGCGTTATTACTCCCTAAACCATTGGATGAAATGAGAGATCCAAGGGATAAATTTAGACATGTGGATACGGTTATTGCTGCTGCAGGACTAAAAATAACCTCTCCTGATCTTGATGGTGTACTTGCAGGAAGTCCACTCTACGTAGTCAATAATCCCGAGGATGAAGAAAGATTAAAATCAAATATAGAAACAGAGATAAAGTCAGCAATAATACAAACAGAATCAAACGGGATAATTTTAAGATGCGATACCATTGGGTCAATTGAGGCTATTACCGAACTTTTGAAAAAGGAAAACATACCAGTCAGATCTGCTGATTTAGGGAATATTACGCGTAGAGACATACTTTCTGCCTCTGTGCTCAGAGAGAAAGATCGTTATCTTGGCGTGGTCCTTGGATTCAATGTAAAGGTTCTCGAAGAGGCTGAGAAGGAAGCATATGAAAGAAGGATAAAAATTTTTAACGAAAAAATAATTTATAATTTGGTGAGAAGTTACTCAGAATGGGTAACATATGAGAGAGTTCATGAAGATTCAATTATATTTAATGAAATACCTCCAATATGCAAATTTCAATTCTTGAAAGGTTATGTTTTTAGAAGGAATAATCCTGCCGTGTTTGGTGCTGAAATTTTGATTGGTAAATTGAGGCAAAAAATTTCTGTAATGAACGAAAAGGGTAAGAAAATAGGTGTGATCCATCAGATACAAAATGAAGGCAAAAATCTAGAAGTTGCCGACAGAGGAACGCAGGTTGCACTTTCGATTAAAGGACTGACAGTTGGCAGACAAATAAATGAAGGCGATATATTTTACACTGACCTCATTAGTAAGGAAGCAAGATTCTTACTGGAGAGATTTTCAAATAGGCTCAACGAAGAAGAACAGGAAGTTTTTAATTTTATTCTGTCTAAAAAACGTGAAATAGATCCTGCATTCGGATATCTATGATACAAGAGTTCTAAATTAAATTAATTCAGGAATTTCAATAGGTCCGCGTTTTAGATTATTTCCATTATTGGTACTTTTCCAGTAAACCTTCTAGTCCCTTTTCACCAACGGCCCCTACAGCTTTTTCAATTAGTTTTCCATTCATAAAAACAATGAATGTAGGAATTGCATAGACGTCAAACCTCATTGCTACGCCTTGGTTATCATCAACATTTAGTCTACCAAAAATAACTTTTTCTTCATACTTCTTTGCAAGCTTGTCAAAGATTGGAAGCATGAACTGACATGGCCCACACCATGTTGCCCAAAAATCTACAAGAACCGGTTTATTTCCGCCAATAACTTCATCAAAGTTTTTTTCTGACAACTCAACTAGCGTAGGTTTACTGGAATTTGAACTCATAGTTACAAGTTATCACCGGAATTGATATTTAAATCTTGTAATAATAATTTTTGAAAAGTAAAAAAGGTTTCTTCAATTGAATTGTCTCCATCTTTTTTTAACTAGTTTTGTAATTGCTTTGTTAGTATTACATTGTTTTAATTAGCACATTATAGATCGAGTATGAATTTAACCTTGAATTGATTACCTTGTTGTAGAATTTCCATCTCATGGTAGGTGACACCCTTTATTTCGATCTTGTAACCATGTTTTTTAATATCTATTGTCTCAACCATGCCCCATCCTGTTAATTGAAATTTTGAATCCAATTTAGAGATCTTTAACTCGAAATTTGAAATTACCTGATTATCTATTGTGATAAGTAGATGGACTCTTTCTAGCCAGTTAAACAATAATTCGTAATAATCCACTCCTTCTATCCGAAAATCAACCTTACTCGTTCCTTGGATATCTTTGATTTCAAACATTACGTTAACTGTCCCTTTGGCCGCGTAGGAAAAGGCCTCTTCCATGCTGTCACCGTAGGCCTCGATATAAGCGTCTGTAACGTGTTCTAGATATCTAAAACCTCCAGACAATAGTCATTATCTAAGTCCCGCTTTATTATAACGAATCGCAAAATCTAAATGATGACACACGATCCTCAAGATTGTGAAGTTAGACCTTCCAAGGGGAATGAAGGATTTGCAATATGAGGAATTAAAAAATATTTCCTTCATCAGAGATAAATTTGTAGAAACCTCAGAAATCTTTGATTTTAACCAAATGGAACCATCAACATTGGAATTATTATCTACTCTTGAAGCAAAAAGTGGGCCATCAATAATTGAAGAAACCTACAGTTTTACCGACAAGGGAGGTAGGGACATTGCCTTACGGTTTGATCTAACTATCGGACTATCAAGATTTGTTTCTATGCGTAGAGATCTTAAACTTCCAATAAAATTATCATCATTTGGAGGTGTTTGGCGATATGACGAACCACAATTGGGGAGATATAGATATTTTCATCAATGGGATATTGAGATATTTGGCTCTGCAGATGTGGATGCCGATGCAGAAGTTATAGAGTTTGTTTCATTATTTTTAAGGAAATTGGGAATCGATTTTGTTATAGCGATAAATCATAGGTCAATATTAGAAGAATATCTAGCAAAATTTCTCGGTATTACAGACAATTTGGTTGTAAGTGAAATGCTGAGGGCCATTGACAAGTTATCCAAAAAAAGTTCGAAACAAATTATCAATGAATATAAGGAAAAACTGGATCCCAATAGTTTGGAAAAATTTATTCAATTTGTCTCTTTTAATGGCCCACCTGAAAGAATATTGGATTATGATAAGGTTAGAGAATTTCATTCATCAAACACTCTCATAAACTTGTTTGATTCCCTAAAATCAAGAAATGTCAAAAACATAATGGTAGACTTTAGGATTGTACGTGGCCTTGATTATTATTCGGGAATAGTATTTGAAGCAAAGGAACCATTATCACAAATAGGATCACTGGTGGGGGGTGGCAGATATGATAAGCTCACAGAAGCATTTGGCAGAAAGGATTTGTATGCAACGGGTGCTGCAGGGGGGGTAGAGAGGATACTAACTGCTATTAAAGACAAATCAACAAAAGTATTACAAAGGCAGCTAGTTTATGTTGCATATGGTTCCAAACAAGAAAAAAAATTTGCTTTAGAAGTAGTTTCAATTTTAAGGAATCTCGGATATTCTGCTGATTATGATATAAACAGCAGGACCATAAACAAACAGTTTCATGAGGCTTCTATAAAGAATGCATTGGCAATCATAATTGTAAACCAAGATGAATTCAAAAAAGGTATTGTTACCATTAAAACAGGGGTTAAGGAACAAAAGGAAAGCATTAGTGAAATTGGAAAATATCTAGACCAAATAATTTAGACCGATAATTCGTTTGTTTATTATTAATTATTTGCCTTTTTCGATCTTGATCATCTTGATGTTCTTCATCTTTATCATACTATTTTTCTTTTTATCATAGACAATTCTTACAACTAAATCTGGTGGCTCATAGCTAACATAAAGGTCATCTTTTTCAAGTATTTGAATGTCATGTCCTAACATTATCTGCGACTCCTCTACCCCATTATCTATCAATCTCTTTTTTGCAGCTACTGCAATGCCATCATCTGAAGTATTAGTTGTCAATAGTACTTTTCCAGTACATTTTAGACTCATCGGGTATGGAAAAATATCTTCTCACAATTAAACTGTGTCTTCAAAATTAAACTTTGGTGCTCCTATTGTAATCTCGATGAAAAAAGAATAATATATTTATTACTAGATACAGACGTCAACGTAAAGGATAATGGTCGAGGTTGCAATAATTATTTGACAGACCACATATCACATGATGTGCTAATTATTGGCACTGGCTTGGCGGGATTGCGTGCTGCTATCTCATGTGCAAAGACAAATGAGAAACTGGATATCGGAGTAATTTCTAAGGTCCAAGCTATGCGCTCACACTCCGTCTCCGCCGAAGGCGGAACTGCAGCAGTATTGTTTTCTGATGAGGGAGACAATATCGAATCCCACATCTACGATACTATCAGAGGTAGTGATTTCTTATGCGATCAGGATGTTGCTGAAAAATTAGCTCATGAAATACCCAAGGAAATTTATCAATTAGATAGGTGGGGAATGCCATGGTCCAGAAGGGAGGATGGTAGAATTGACCAGAGGAAATTTGGAGGATACTCTTTCCCGAGGGCAACATATGCTCAAGATAAAGTGGGGTTTTACGAAATGCAAACACTGTATGATACCTGTCTTAAATATGGTAACATCCATTTCTATAATGAATGGTTTTGCACATCAGTCCTAGATGACGGAAATAATAACTTTGCTGGTGTTACTGCTATAGAGATAAAAAATGGAAACTTTAATGTTTTCAAATCTAATTCTGGGATTATCGCCACCGGCGGAGCTGGCAGGCTTTATAGTTTTTCAACTTATGCGTACTCTTCGACACCGGACGGAATAGATATGGCGTACAGATCTCGTTTGCCTTTAAAGGACATGGAGTTCGTTCAATTCCACCCTACAGGAATTCTTCCATCAGGTATTCTTATAACAGAAGGTGCCAGAGGAGAAGGTGGCTATCTGATTAATAGCCTTGGGGAAAGATTCATGAAAAATTACGCTCCAGAAAAATTGGAACTGGCTCCACGTGATGTAGTTTCCAGATCAATGATAAAAGAAATTGAAGACGGTAGGGGCTTTAAACACGAAACGGGAGTCGACTGTCTTAAATTAGATCTCACACACCTGGGAGAAGAACGCATAAAAGATAGGCTAGCCGGAATCAGAGAAATAGGTATCAAATTCTCAGGTGTCGATATAATAAGTGAGCCAATAGAAATTAGACCAGTATGTCATTACATGATGGGTGGAATACATACTGATATCTATGGCCAAACGGAGATGAAAGGGTTATGGTCAGCGGGTGAGGCGGCATGTAATAGTCTTCATGGAGCAAATCGACTTGGAGCAAACTCTACTTCGGAATGTTTAGTCTGGGGAAGTATAACAGGAAGATTAGCAGCCGATTATGCCAACAAGAAAAAAGGGATGACCATTTCCATTGCAGATAACAAGGTAATGTCAGAAGAAAAGAGAATTTTTGATGGGATTTTCAGAGGAAGGGGTCAAGCAAATCCCTACGAAATTAGAAAGGAGTTTTCAGATTTGATGGATGTGAAAGCATATATTTTTAGGAATGAAA
>VBPR01000005.1 GCA_005877345.1 Nitrososphaerota archaeon | reverse complement strand
TGCAGTTAATGTTGCTTACTGTTTGGCTAAAATGGGATTATCCGTGACATTATTTACTGTTGCAGATAAAATTGGAACACCAATACTTCACACGATCTTTTCAAAGTTTGGAGCAAGTGTTAATCTGCTCATAAAGAATGGGAAACACGGGTCTACTACATCATTTGAGTTTCATGACAACGAAGAATCGTACGCAAATGTAATGATAAGTGATGTAGGCGACAATAGGAATTTTGGTCCTGAAATGATTAATCTTCCAAGCGATCTAGATATAATAAATTCTGCGAAGGGTATAGTCCTGACAAATTGGGGAAGCAATCTCAAGGGGACCGATTTAGCTTACCATCTATTTACTAATTCCCCTAAAGCTTTTCATTTCTTGGACCCTGCTGATATAGAAACCAGAAAGGAGGAATTTAGAGACACATTGAAGAAATTAAGCCATTCAATAGACGTATTGAGTATTAATGAGAATGAGTGTACTTCTCTTTTAAAAGCATGTAATCTTGAATCCCAATTATCTCTGGACTTGAATGATATTGAAAATGTAAAAAAAGCAGTGAAAGCTTTGTCATCCGAATTTGGACTCAAAATCGATCTTCATGCGAGGATCGGTGCTGCATGGTCTGACGGGAAGGATGTCCTATTTGTTAATTCCTTTTATACAGTTCCTAAGAAACTAACAGGGTCTGGGGATTGTTGGGATGCTGCAGACCTTGTAGCATATTTTGTGGGTCTAGATACAACTGAAAGGCTATTATTTTCAAACGCTTATGCTTCATTATATGTAGGAAGAAGAGAATTCGAACCTCCTACAATAGCTGAAGCAGTGGATTTCGTCCAAGCCCATTATCAATGAATTATTGTGGTTCTATAGTAGCAGGTGGTTTGCTTGATACGGTATAGGTAACCCAAGTTACACCATTAACTTCATTTGTTATTCTATTACTAATTTTGGATATCAGATCGTAGGGCAATCTTGACCAGTCAGCTGTCATTGCATCTAACGATTCCACAATCCTTATTGTTACTATATGACCATATACTCTTTCATCACCAAGTACACCAACAGCAAGGTCATCACCAACTGCTGCATATGCTTGCCACACCTTATCATACCAACCTGATCTCAATAATTCATTTTCAACAATACTGCTAGCTTGTCTGACAATTCTAATTTTTTCATAAGTGACTTCACCAATAATTCTAACTGCTAGCCCTGGACCTGGGAAAGGATGTCTTTTTATAAATTCATTTGGGATTTCTAATAGAACTGCAATTTGTCTTACTTCATCTTTATACAAAGTCCTAAAAGGTTCTAACACTTTCAAATCCAGCCATTCAGGTAATCCTCCAACATTATGGTGGGTCTTAATGACAGCAGCAGGACCTTTAGAGAAACCACTTTCGATTACATCTGGATATAGAGTCCCTTGGGCAAGCCATTGAAATGGACCATAACCTCTTGTTACATCGGAAAATACCTGAGCGAATTCTTCTCCAATAATCTTCCTTTTCTGTTCAGGGTCACTTATGCCTTTCAACTTCGATAAAAAACGTTCCTCTACATTAGTACTAACAGTGTTAATATCAAGGTGTTTGTTTAATAATTCAGGAACCAGTGTTTCTTCATTTAATCTTAATAATCCATTATTGACAAAGACGCATGTCAAATTTTTACCTATTGCCTTATTTAGTAAAACAGCCAGAGTTGTTGAATCAATTCCACCACTAATGGCACATAATACTGTATCATCATGAACTTTGCTTCTAATATCTTTGATGGAAAAGTCAATAAAACCTTGCATTGTCCAATCTGGTTTTGCGTTACTTATTGACTGGGAGAAATTTCTTAGAATACTATTTCCTTCTTCAGTATGTGATACTTCTGGATGAAACTGGATTCCATAAAATTTTCTATCTCGATTTGCTATTGCAGCAGATTGGGAATTTTCTGTATGGGCCAATATTTCAAAATTATTGGGGATATTTTCAGCTGCATCCGCGTGACTCATCCAACATTTTATTTTCTTATCAATCCCTTTAAATAAGTCTGAACTATCGTCAATTACCAAATCCGCATAACCATATTCCCTATTATTAAAACGCTTTATTTTTCCATTAAATTCGTTAACAATAAGTTGGTGACCATAACATATTCCGAGGACAGGAATTCCCATTTCAAAAATTTTCTTATCTGGTTTTGGAGAACCTTTTAGATATACACTTGAAGGACCACCAGATAACACTATTCCCTTTGGTTCTAACTTTTTAATCAAGCTTATAGGAGAGTCATACGGTAAAAGTTCACAATATACGTTGGATTCACGAATTCGTCTACATATTAGGTGGCTGTACTGTGATCCAAAGTCTAGTACCACAATTTTATCCATAACCACATTAATTTCCTTTTTCTAACATTCGCGTAAAAACCCATGTTGCTGTATTAAAAATTTCATTTAGCCGTTCTTTTTCCCGATAATTTGAAACCGTGATGCTCTTTATGTTTCCATTTTGATCACTCTCTACTTTATAGTCTATGATTTCAGATGTATTAATTTCACCTTTTTGAATCTTTTCTGTATCTTTTGTCTTCATTCCTTCTAATATCCGATCTATGAAAAAAGACTTAAACGGAGGAGTATTAATATTTAAATTGAGATCAACTACCAAAGGTATCTTTACGTATGTTGAAGTATATTCTGCATCCGAAATCAGAAAATTATCTTTTGCACGCTTTAAGGATCTAATCTCTACACCCTTATTATTACCATGAGCGTTATCAATACTACTTATCTTTGTCGTTGAATCGGAATCGGGTTTGGTTTCAGAAATTTCTTTTTCATGAATCGACTGGAATTCTGGAACAATTTTATCCTTTAAATTAGTAGCAGAAGATTCTAGATTTGATGCGGTTATGAAACTTGTTTTTTTTAGCAATGAATCAACGATTAGAAGTGTGTTACGAAGTTTATCGAGTTCCTCTTTTTTATTGGTAACCTCCTTAATCAACCACTCACGCACCTCCGCTGCACGTCGAATATCATCTTCTGAAAAGCTTGACATAACAGATTTCAATATATCAAAAACATATAATAGTTTTTCACATCAATTAATAATGAAAAATTGCTTTCATTTACCTAATTTTATGGTGGACTATAAATGAGTATTTCATTATTGGGACTCAATACCTCTTATTTTTGTACCTGATTTGTTTATCAATTTAGATTTAGATTGCTTTCCTAACATTTCAAGCAATCTTTTTGCAGTCTTTAACTTCTTTTGCTTTAATTCAAAATTAATATCATGATCAGTTGAGAATTTTCTTGGGTTGCTATTAAAATCCATACCTATTAAGGTAATACTCTTTGCCCTCATTTCTTCAGCCAAAAAGACACTTCTGTCGCCGTCAGTAAATCCTCCAAAATTATATACGTTCTCAGTTGGCATTACCTGAGTCGTACCTATTATTTTTCTAAATTTAGGAACATTTTTTTCCAAATTCTCGATATTATCACCATGAGCATGGATAACCATTATTGCTCCCAATTTTTCAGCCATCCTTAGATATTTTGGATTTCCATCAAGATCCGAAACGACTAAGTCTGGTCTAATCTTCTTATTCAATAAAATCTCAACTACGCCATCGGCAGCTATCTTTACATATTTTTTATTCTTCTTGATAAACTCAATATTTTTTTCCAGACTTGGACCTGCTCCAATTACAAGTATTTCCTTTCCTTCTATCTTCTTTTGTATTTGGGACACTCGTAAGGCTTTTCTCTTTATCATATTACTGAGCATTTCGGCAGCGTTCTGATCTTTTTCGGTACTATATCCATATTCCATTCTAATCTGCTGATAAAAAGGGAACCATTCTATGAATTTCACATCTAGAAATAAAAGAAGGTTATTAATAGATTGTTTGATTCGAGGTAATAAGTGAGTCTAGAAAACCGATTGTAGGACATTTTTTTCATAACTGACTACTAATTTATTGTAATCTAAGATATCATTGCAATTAAGCTACCTCAAAAAAAACAATAACTTTATGCTGTTAAAAGATCTCAATAAAAATGTCTATACTGCATATATTTATGGTTCTGAGATAATTCATTGGGATGTTTATTGATTTTAGCTCACTAGCGACCTCTATAGGGATAGGAGGACTAGCGACCTCTATAGGAATAGGGGGATTTTTGGGTTTTTTGATGGGATACGCTATGAAGAAAATACTAAAAATAATAATCATAGTTGCTGGATCACTAGTTGGTATGTTTTACTATTTGCAGTACAATGGACTAATTGCATTAAATTGGGCGAAGGTAGAAGAAACTATAAGCAATTTAATGACTAATTTTAATGGTTTTAATTTGAATACTCCATTTTTTCCCGGAATAAGCGACCAAATTTTAAATGCTGTCTCAAATTCTGGTATTCCACTAACTGGAGGTTTCGCAGCGGGATTTGCATTCGGTCTTAGCAAAGGCTAGAAGATAAGGTTCAAATGTTATTCTTCATATTGCTCCTCGTTGACCTGTAACAATTATAACTACATCTAGTATCAACTACTTTTATATGAAGAAAAAGACATCTGGGATGGTCTTTCCAGGTGAATACATAGCAGAAATTGAAGAATTCCAAGCTGGGAATAATACTTTCATCCTTGATGGAACTATTAGATCAAGTGTTTTGGGTAAAAAGGAATATGATTTTAAGAGAAGGGCGATTAAAATTGATCCAATAAATTCGCAAGAATTCCCCAAAATTGGAGATGTTGTTATGGGTTTTGTGGAGATGTTATTTGGATCAATGATATCAGTCAAGCTATTTTCCCTTAATAACAAAATGTATACTGCAGGTCTATCTGCCATCGCTTCAGCGAGAATGGGAAATAGTAAAGGATGGAATCGAGATCGATATAATAGGAAAGCAAAATCGATTTATCGAATTGGCGACATTGTCCGAGGTCAAATTACCAGTTTAATGAATTCTTCGATTCATATGGCTGTAGATGGAACAAATTTTGGTCTGTTGTATTCTTTGTGTCTCAATTGTGGTGGAGATACGGTTAAAATAAATAATGGGGTAAAATGTATAGAGTGCAGTACGTATGAAGAGAAGAGGGTAGCAAATGATTATGGAACTAGTCCTGTAAAATCCTTACGTTAATCATAAGATAATTGTATGGACAATTAGATCTCATATCATAAAAAACATCAATTCAGATAAAATTTTTAATACCTTTACTACATTATTACAGGTGAACGGCGCACATTCTTTTAAAGGTAAAAAAATTGACCCTCCACTTATTTCGAAAAATATGACTGTATCACAATTGGTTCATTTTTTCGGATCAACAGGATACAATGCAAGACGACTATTTGAAGCTGCAAATATCATGAAAGAAATGATTGAAAGTGGATGCACTACCTGCTTGACCCTGGCAGGAGCATTAACGCCGATTGGTATGGGGAACACAATCAGGACTCTTATCAAAAATGGTTTTGTAGATTGGATAGTAACAACTGGGGCAAATGTTTACCATGATCTCCACTTTGCCTACGACTTGCCCGTAAGGCAAGGTCATTTTCAGGTTGACGATGATGTCCTATATTCTAAGCAGATAGTACGAATTTATGATGTATATATAAAAGAAGTAGGCACATTACAGGCTCAAGACATTATTATTCAAAGAGAAATAAAAAAAATTGAAAAGAGCCATTCTGAACCCTACTCGACGGCCGATATGTCTCATAAACTTGGCAAAGCAGCTTATGAAAATTCAATAAATCCAGAAAAATCATTTCTTGTTTCGGCATACGAAAATGATGTACCAGTCTTTATTCCTGCAATAAGTGATTCTTCTTTAGGACTCAATATGTTGCCCTTGATATTTGAAGATGTCACAAGATTTCCAAACGTAATGTTGGATATAGCTGAATCAACAGCGATACTTTGGAAGAGTAAAGCATCCGGTGGTATTGAATTAGGGGGTGGAGTTCCTAAAAATTTTTTCCAACAAACGGGGCCAGCATTATATCAAATATTAAAATTAAAAGATGGTGGGCACGATTATGTAATACAAATAACCGACGCACGACCTGATACAGGGGGTTTATCGGGGGCGACCATACAAGAAGGAAAAAGCTGGGGCAAAATAAAGACCTCGCATAGAAACAATGTAATAGTTTATGGAGATTCTTCAATTTGCTTTCCAATTATATCGTCTTATATCTTATCGGAATGCAAAAAACGACCCATAAAAAGGCTGTATTCAAAGAAAAATGGATGGGTAGAGCAAATGAAAAACGAGTACTTGAAAAATAAATAATTTTTAAGATATAAAGAATCCAAATTCATTCAACATAGAAGGATGGCATTTTTAATCAGTTTAGGTGTTCAGATAACACCTCAATTACTGAGTATTGTCAGCCTGACCATTATGCCTATGTTGAAAACCATTATGGTATCTAATCTATCATAATTAAGATATATAACTATATTCAAAATTAACTATATTGGCTATATTATGATTATATACTTGTTTCAATCTGCGTGTAATGACTTGGCACACCTCAACGATCAGAAAAACATTAAAGACTAAGTACAGTTTAAAGATGAAAAGTAATAATGTTAAATTACTCAAATGTTAAATTAGGAAAATGGGATCTTACTGATTTAGTCGATGAGCGGTCAACAAAGAAATTTGAAAAATTAGTTGCTGGTATTAAAAAAAATGTTAAGAAATTTGAACCCAATAGGCAAATCCTAAAACCAGATTTGAACATCCCGATTTTTGAAGGATTAGTGCATAAGACAGAGAATATTCTGGAAGACCTGAGTACTGTGAATAGTTTTGCGCATCTTAAATACGCCGCCGATACTTCCTCCAACGAAGCTGCAGCTCTTGTACTTCAAACGGAAAAATTAAGTTCACAAATTAGTAACCAGATTTTATTTTTTGATTTATGGTTCAAGAAAGAGCTTGACAAGAACAATTCCCAAAGATTAATCGACGGCATCTCCACTGTTTATAGGGAATATTTAAGACATAAAAGACTAGTTGCACAATATACACTAAATGAGTCGGAAGAGAAAATTATCAATACCCTAGAGGTAACAGGCCCAAGCGCTCTCGTGAAAATTTATGATAGAATGACTAATAATTTTGAATTTACTCTAGTTAAGAAACGAGGAAATAAGAAGGTAATTAAAACTTTTACAAATAAGGAAAAACTTCTTTCGTTAATAAGGAGCACAAAAGCAAAAGAGAGGGAATGTGCTTATAAGGCATTATTCAAGACATATGAGAAAAATAGTGGCGTATTGGGAGATATTTACCAAAATTTAGTAACTCAATGGAAAGATGAAAATATTTCTATTAGAGGATTCAATTCTCCGATTTCAGTCAGGAATATTTATAATAACATCGATGATACTACCGTTGAGACACTGTTATCAGTTTGTAAAGAAAATGCGCATTTGTTTCACGATTATTTTATAGAAAAAGCAAAATTGATTGGTGTCAAAAAGCTGAGACGGTATGATCTTTATGCACCGATTTCAAGTAAAAATGCTCCTAAAATTACTTTTAAGAATGCTGCGAAATTAGTTCTGGATACTTTTCATAGATTTCATCCAAGATTTGGCACCTACACTGAACGCTTATTCAAAGAAAATCATATTGATTCTGAAATTAGGAATGGAAAAACGGGGGGAGCATTTTGTTATACTGTTTCTCCACAAAGAACTCCTTATGTACTACTAAATTTTGACGGATTGATGAGAGATGTTTCTACGATGGCTCATGAATTTGGGCATGCAATTCATAGCATGTTCGCATCTAATAAACCAATTTTGGTATCACATGCCCCGCTCCCATTAGCTGAAACTGCATCTGTTTTTGGAGAAATGCTTCTCAATGAAGAGATATACAAGAAACTAAATAGAGAAAAGAAAAAGATTTTCTTGGCGGAACAAATTGATGATATGTATGCAACTATTATGCGACAGGCATTTTTTACAATTTTTGAAATAGAAGCTCATAAGCATATTGTGAAACAGAGTGTTACTATCGACAATATATCTAATTTGTATATGGAAAATTTAGAAACCCAATTTGGAGATTCAATACGTATTTCAGATGATTTTAAATGGGAATGGCTTTATATTCCACATTTTTTCCATAGCCCTTTCTACTGCTATGCTTATTCCTTTGGAAATTTACTTGTGCTATCACTTTATCAACAATATCTAGAAGAAGGAAAATCCTTTATTTCAAAATATCTCAAGATATTATCTGCAGGAGGATCGGAAAAACCAGAAACATTGCTTATAGATTCTGGATTTAATATCGCTGATTCCTCTTTTTGGCAACAAGGTTTTGATCTTATAAAAATGAAAATCAATAAATTAAAAGATGAAAATTGACAAGACGGTAATTTCAGATTCTTAAAAAACATACATTTCAATTAAAATATGAAAAGAAACACTAATACTCCTTTTTTATATTGATAAGCAGAGTTAACTTTATAGATTAGTATTTCAGATGTGAGACTATTGAAAAAGTTTTGCAGTATATGTGGAAAAGAATTAGCTGCAACTAACGAATACTTTTTGTGCGATACTTGTCACAAGGATTTAATTATTTCAGAAGATAAAAGTAATTACGTGGAAAATTCACGGCTTTATTATTAGCCCATAATGATCGCACGAGTATTGACTCAAGATCGTCTGGTAAGTTTGAAAATCTAGTATTCAGGTATAAATCAGTGTTATAAATCAGTAAATATATCTTTACCAATTTTGCTATCGATTATTCAATACTCAGAATTTATCGAGTTTAAGCTGATTTGAAGCTTAGTTCAATGAGATTGTCAGATGGCAACCGTGGCCGTCTTACTGGAGAAATACCTGAATTTTATAAGGTGCTAGACTTATATTCACTGCATAACAAGACTTATCTTGTAGGTTAAGAACGAATCGTGATGAAGATTCATGATAAATTCATAGATAAACTAGATTTTGCTAAGAAAAATGGTCTTATCCCGGTAGTAGTCCAAGATATTAAATCTAAAGATATTTTGATGCTTGCCTATGCAAATAGAATTGCAATCGAAAATACAGTCAAAACCGGAAATGCCTGGTTTTGGAGTGTTTCTCGTAAAAAACTCTGGATGAAAGGAGAAGAATCTGGAAATATTCAAGTGGTCAAGGATATTCTAGTTGATTGTGATCAAGATTCAGTTATATACCTTGTAGATTCAAAAAATCCTGCATGTCATACAGGAAATAGGTCGTGTTTCCATAATAGGCTATTCCTTCACTAAAATTGGCAATTTATCACCTTGATTATGTAATAATTATATTGAATTCTGAGTGTGTGCTATATTTGATATAATTGGTGTTTATTAGATATAAAATTTTGGAGTAAAAAAATTAAGTAATACTAAAATTACTATTAGTGATATTTATTACCAAACAAATTGTTGATAGTTGAGTATACATGGGTTCAATTCGTTTTCTAAAGTGTAGAGAATGCGGCGCTGAATATACTCCAATATTCAAATACATATGTGAAGAGTGTTTTGGCCCACTCGATGTTATATATGATGTTCCAACCGATTTAAGCAGGGACACCTTTTCTTCAAGACAGGACAAGACATATTGGCGCTATTTCGAGCTCTTGCCAATTGCTGATAAGAACTCCATAGTAAATATTCACGCTGGTTTTACACCTCTGCAACATGCAGAAGATTTAGGAACACATATCGGGAACCTTAAGAATCTGTTCATAAAGAACGATTCTGTAAATCCAACTTTTTCATTCAAAGACAGGCCTGCAGGTGTGGCAATTTCAAAATCTAGAGAGATCAAACTCAAGGCAGTTGGATGTGCATCGACTGGAAATTTAGCTTCGGCAACAGCCGCTCATGCCGCTAAAGCTCATTTGCCTTGTTTTATTTTCGCGCCATCTGATATTGAAAATGTAAAGATTGCACAGGCATTATCTTACGGTGCCAAATTTGTTGCAGTTGAAGGGACTTATGACGATGCCAATAGGGTTGCCTCAATAATAGGAGATTCAAAAGGTATAGGAATTGTAAATATTAATATGAGACCATATTACGTGGAAGGTTCGAAGACATTAGCGTTTGAAGTAGCTGAGCAACTCAACTGGGAGATACCAGATCACCTTATTATACCCGTTGGTAGCGGTGCAATGCTAAATGCTATTTGTAAAGGATTTGAAGAGTTGCATGAAATAGGACTTGTTGGGGATGTTTCAAATCTAAAAGTTACAGCGGCACAACCACATGGTTGCGCTCCAATAGTTGATGCGTTTAAGAAAAATACTCAAATAGTTCCTGTAGAAAGACCAGATACTATAGCAAAGAGTTTAGCTATTGGAGATCCTGGAGACGGCGTTTATGTTCTGAAAAGATTGAAACAGTATAGTGGTATTGCTGAAGAAGCTACTGATGATGAAATTATTGATGGAATTATGACACTCGCTAAAACTGAGGGCATTTTTACTGAACCTGCGGGTGGTGTCTCTATTGCTGTACTCAAAAAATTAGTTGATGAAGGGTTTATAGAAAAAGATGAAAAAGTAGTATGCTATGTTACCGGTAACGGATTGAAATCTACTGAAGCAATAATAAGTAGATTGCCTAAACTAGACATTGTTAAGCCGGACGTACAAACCGTATCTGCTATGATCACCTAGACAGAGATGAATAGAATGACAAGTATTGAATTCATCATCCCTTCTGTTCTTATGAAAGGTAGCGTGGAAAAGAAGATTCCGTTAGATGCCATAGATCTGCAAGACGCATTTACCAAAGTAACTGAACAACTCGGAGAAGATTTTAAGCGTAAAGTTTTGGATTTGAACGGGAAACCAAGATCATTAATTAACATTTACATAAACGGAAAAAATATGCGCTTTAGTAATGATGGCATGGCCATGAAACTTAACAAAGGTGATTCTATTTATATTCTTCCAGCAGTAGCTGGCGGTTCTGAATTGAAGAACGAGGATTTACAACGATACTCTAG
Source organism: Nitrososphaerota archaeon (assembly GCA_005877345.1). Lineage (GTDB taxonomy): Archaea > Thermoproteota > Nitrososphaeria > Nitrososphaerales > Nitrososphaeraceae > TA-21. The sequence goes on along the minus strand of VBPR01000005.1, from coordinate 259 downwards.
ACAGATAATGCTCGATGAAATAGGGTTCGTTGGTTTAGAAAAACTTAGAAAGGCAAAGGTTTGTGTTGTTGGAATTGGTGGAATAGGCAATCCTGTAGTTACACAACTAACTGCGATGGGTATCGGAAAATTGAAGATAGTAGACAGAGACATCATAGAAATTTCTAATTTACACAGACAGCACCTTTACACAGAAAACGATATAGGCAGAGTAAAAGTTGAAGCCGCAAAAGAAAAACTTCAACAAATAAATTCAGGT
>VBPR01000004.1 GCA_005877345.1 Nitrososphaerota archaeon | reverse complement strand
CGCTAAGGAATTTGAACAAGTTCTGTTAAATGTAAGCTCTGGTGACAAACTGATTGGATGTGCTGCACTTTCTGCCGCATTCATAAATGGAATACAGGCATTCGGCATGGATGATACACATACTGTGCCACTTTTGATGCCCGTGTTAAAGCTAAGTTACAATGAAATAATCTCGGAAGCAAAGATAAAAATTCTAAAGTCAATAAATACTGCAGGAGGAGTTATACAAAGTTTGGAACAATTAGAACAAATCTCTGGTTATGGTAAACCTCTCTTAAGTTATCATGTTCAAGGAGCAAAGGATTCAAAGGGACTGGCAGACCTCGGTTTAGTTGAAGTGGAGAAAGGCGATAGAGGAAAAATATCTGCTAGACTGACAACTTTAGGCAAGTTACTTGTAAGTAGCAATAGCCTTACTAGAACATCATAATTTGATAAGAGATGAAAATGAAGTCAAGTTCTTCAGCTAAAAGGAATGCATTGAAAAGAGGATTGATTGCTGGATCTATTACTGCAATTACATATCTTTTGGTAGTAATAATTACAACACCCAACCTTCCATACTTAGCAGCTTTAACCGCAGCAATTAAAGTAAATGGAATAATAGTATTGGGTTTGGCTATCGCAATCGGAGTCCAAATCTATATGTCAAATTATGGGAAAAGATTGGGGTGTAACATCGTCAATAAAAGAGAAGGTATCGTAGGAAGTTCCAGTAGCATTACACTAAGTTCATTTTTTTCATTTTTCTCCTTAGTGCCACTCGGTTGTTGTGGAAGTTGGCTTCTAATACTTTCATTATTACCTTCTGTCTTCGGCAGTGCATTCTCAGTAATTCTGATACAATACTCAAAGCCACTCTCATATTTAGGATTGTTTATAGTAATAGGTTACACTGGCTTTAGTGCTATGAAGTTGAAAAGAGGATTGAAAAAGATTGAAAAAGAGAAAGCTCAGAGAAAAGTATCATTCATGACGTGATGATGTTTGAATATTCTTGACACAGTTTGCAATAGGGAACGGATATTGCTACCTGGAGCTCTGCTATTGCTATTGACCATTGCATTGGTCACAACTCATTTACCATTAAACACAATAGCAATAGTAATCGCAGAAGAAAAACATATTGTTCCTCTTGATCAGATAGTTAGTGGAGGACCACCGCCTGATGGTATTCCCTCAATAGATTCGCCCAAATTCAATTCAGTAAATGATGGAAATAAGTTTCTTGGAGACTCGGATAAAGTCGTTGGCATAAACATTAATGGCGATATCAGGGCATATCCGCTTCAAATCTTAGTGTGGCATGAAATAGTTAACGATAATGTTGGCGGCATTCCTGTTGCAATCACTTATTGCCCGCTTTGTTTCACAAATCAAGTTTTTGGAAGAACAGTTAGTAATACTACGCTAGAATTTGGAACTTCAGGAAAGCTCTACAATAGTAATCTTGTGATGTATGATAGATCAAGCAAGTCACTTTGGAGTCAGGCTCTAGGCGAAGGAATTGTAGGAAAATATGCAGGCATTAAACTTGAAAAATTACCCTTCGATGTAGCGTACTGGAAAGATTGGAAGAAAATATATCCCCAATCTAAGGTTCTCTCAAAAGATACTGGATCGGCTCGACCTTATGGTGCAGATCCATATGGAGATTACTATACTAGCCCAGATATATTATTCCCAGTTTCTGATAGAGATAACAGACTCGGATTAAAAGAGATTGTAGTTGGTCTTGAAAATAGGGATTTGAGCAAAGCTTACAAATTGCAGGATATAGAGAAATTGAAAGTAATCAATGATCAACTCAATAATAAATCAGTAACACTTTTTTCAGTGCATCCCCTAATGGCGAGGTTATTTGATCCTTCAGTGAACGGACAGACGTTATTATTCAAGTATAACTTTACTAATAATACCTTTACAGATAAGCAAACAGTGAGTCAATGGGATTTTGAAGGGAAATCTATTGAAGGACCAATGAAAGGGAAACAACTCTTGCGATTACCATTTGACGAGGGTTATTGGTTCGAATGGGTAGCATTTCATCCAGGAACTAAAGTGTATACTTAATTTATTTCATGGGTACGAAGGGATATGACTGAATATTCAACCGGAACTGTATTCGAATTTTTAGTTTGACTATATTTCGTATTATTAGGGATATCATTCATTCCATCCGAGATCCCATGGACTACAGATTAGGTCAAACGGAAAGGATTAGGTGTCGAATAATCAAATTCTCCAATAAAGAGCCTAAAGAATGGATTTCTTACTCTTCGACTTGTACTCGATCTCCACGATGAATTGTTCCACCCCGATGTACTGATGCATAGACTCCGGCATGAACTTGGTTGTACCTTGCGACCGTATGCAAGATACCTAAATCTCTGGGCAGGTCTGCTTGCGGCAGAGTAGTCATCACACACCTAGTGCACGGCCCAGTAATCTTCAGAATAGTTTCTTCGCCTATCGCCAGCTTCTTGCCAACCCATAAATTCTCGATAAAATCTTTCTCTCCAGATCCAGATTCTATCACAATGTTTGGTCTAAACCGACGAACCTCAAATCGACCTTCTGGATAGAGTTCTCGCAGACGATTGACTGTAGAAGTCGTCAGGATATGAATTACAGCAATGTCAAAGAAAGTTTGGGGAGGCATGGCTTCATCGGTGACCTTTTCTCTTTGTGCTAAGCCCTCTATATCCGGCCAGTACTCCTCGTAGCTTGGCTTGTCCAAACTAGCCCTCATGAGCATAATTTCTCGACCGATAATCTTTGACAAAGTATCATCAACATCACCCTGATCGGAGAAGATTTGGGTACCATCTGGGAACGTGATACGAATGGGTGGAATGTTCTCCACGTCTTTTAATGAATCTATAAAGGTAGCGTAAAAGTCGAAAAGAGTTCCCCATTTCCTAGGGTTCATCTCCCAATGAATATTATATGTAATTTCTCATTTATTATTATTTACCACACCAACACATTAATGGTTCAAATTCTTGATGATCATATTAGTTAACCTTGTTATGTTCGTGCCGTTGGGATGCGTGTAGGCTAGGAGAGATGCGATGCTAATACTGTTCCTATGATGTTCCGGTTGCAGAAAGTACTCCAACTCGGTTGTTATCACGATCTACGACAAACACCTTACCTGAGGCATCAACATCTACGTCTATCTCATCATGAACGTTTCCACCACCAGGTATTCCAAGATTAGTCCATTTGCTGACAAGTTGGCCGTCCCCTGTAAACTTTTGAATCCGGTTGTTACCACCATCAGCTACGTATACATTACCTGCCAGATCGACTGCCATGCCTGATGGGCTCCTAAATTGCCCATCTCCAGATCCTAATGAGCCCCATGATTTTATGAACTTACCATCTCCTGTAAACTTTTCGATACGACCTGCCATATCAGCTACATACACATAGCCATTTTTAAGATCGACAGCCATAGCCATTTTTAAGATCGACAGCCACTCTTCCGGGGTTGTAGAATTGACCCTCACCCGTACCAAGCGAACCCCATTTTGTTATGAACTTACCATCTCCTGTAAACTTTTGAATACGGTTATTGCCCACTCCTGCTACGTATACGTTACCTGATTTATCTACAGCGACACCTGTGATGTAATCAAACTGACCATCACCACTTCCACTCGAGCCCCACTTTGTAATGAAAGTGCCGTGATGAAGGCTACTGCCACAATTGGGGATAGTAGCCTCATATTTAGCATTGATATCAGAAACAATCGATTTCGTAATAAATAAGTTTTTAGTTCTCTTTGCTTTATATAATGCATCACTTATGAGTTACTTTGTCTTTTATTTTCTTCCAATCGCCTAAATCGTGTTGTGGCCCTATTGATGCCCCACTGCCAGTATAATCACCCATAACCTCCAAAACATAGTCTATGTCATTCAGTTTTTTTAGAATTTCTATGTTCAGACGGTGATGAGAAACATAGTGTGTACCCTTATCAAAAATGGCAGGAACTGATCCAGTCGTCTGCAATATATGATCTCTTGATTTTTGCGGGTCTGTTCCTTCTTTCGTGAACACCTCAACAGTATACATTGGTTTTGGATTTTGTGGATCTTGTTGCAAACGTGTAACGAGATCGAAAACTAATGCAGGATCTACTTTATAAAAAATTCTGCGATACATTTCTGCTAATTTTGCACTCTGTTCTTTGAGTTCTTCCAGCTCACCAATATTTTCTTTCTGGTCACTCAAAATGATTCTTTTCCTCTTTCCTGCTGATGAGTTCCGACATTCAACCAATTATATAAATATTGCTAAACAAGGTTAAGTCAGATTAACTGATTAAGTTCCCAATTTCTAGAATAGAATATCAATAATCTAATTAGATATTTTAAGACCGAGTCTGAAAGCTTATAATATAAAATGACATTAAGATTTCATTGGCTAAGAAAAAAGACGAATGCATTCTTTGTCATCATTTAAAGCAGAATCATGTTTTTGATGATAAGCAAGATTATGGAAATTGTCTACAGTGCACGTGAAATACATTTAAAGAAATTTAAAAATAGCTGCGGGACTTGAAGGGGTATCAGAAATTGCAAGGAATAAATTGTTAGGATATCCAGCACTCATAATTGGTGGAGTAGGAGTAAAAGTACCATTTATGATAACCTTTGTGCCATCAGTTAAACAAGTGCATGATGCTATTCTAAGAAATAGAACAGAAGGCCACGACGAATTGAAAGAAAGAATGGGAACTGAACCGCCTACATCTGAAATAAATATCTGTGTGGCAAATGTTTTGGAATTGGAATTGAGAAATTAAAATGAATATAATAAAATTTAATATCAAAGTTATTAACAGTGATTTTGTATATAAAAAATGCTCATGAATTATTATGAATAGTAACAACCGTTGATTGACTGTAGTCTATTTAGGAAACTAATATTTATGAGCCCGTCGGGATCTGGTTTGTTAACAATTCGGATCCAACCAGGGGTAAAGCCAAATTGTTCATATAAGTGGATTCAAATATCCCAATACTAATTTTCATTCACTAAAATGTGTCGTGTTAGAAAGTTAGCGAAAAGCAAATTAGTAAGTTTGCCAAAGCTGTTGCGTAACGAGATAGTTAGTAATATGAGTAGGCAGAAGCAGAAAAAAAGTAAAAACTTGGGAGACATTTTTGATGAACATGTAAAATATGAATTCATTGATCATGATGTAGAGGCAACTATGAAGACGATGGTAAATGAGCCTATTGTACATAACGTACCGGTATTGACAGGAGGAGTCGGTTTTGATAATGTGTTTAATTTTTATGAAAATCAGTTTGTTGGCAAGATGCCCGATGATACGAAGATTACTCGCATTTCAAGAACTGTTGGTAAAGATCAGGTTGTGGACGAGCTCATTTTAAGTTTCACTCATGATATAGAAATAAAATCTATGTTGCCAGGAATTCCTCCGACTGGTAGGTACGTTGAGCTTCCACATGTAGTAGTTATGAAATTTGAAGGAAATAAGATATTACACGAACACATCTATTGGGATCAAGCATCACTATTAGTACAAATTGGACTCATAGATTCTAACAGTTTACCCGTTACTGGTATAGAACAGGCTAGAAACCTTTTAAAATTATCAAAATCAAACAGGAAAAAGTTAAAATAAATGTTTAGAATGGTCGTTTGTGAACCAAATTTGACACAACTTTTAGACCCAATTGTTTTTGCAAAGATTCAATTCATAACTCGAGCTCGGAGGGACTAGTCTGATTTTTCAGATGGGCCTAAAATATCGATGTCATATTTTTTCTAGTCATGATCAAATCCTTCTTTAACGTAAATACCATATCATTGTTAGTGTCAGAAGGTTATTACGATTCAGGCTCTATTGACGGTTTTCTACAAGAATTGGATAGAGAGAAAGCCAAGGTGGTCATCGCAAAAGAATTTAGGAAATTTAAGAAACCAACAACAGTAATAAAAGGCCTTGATAGTATGACTGATAGTATGACTGATGTTGCTTCAATCACTAAAGAATTGAAAATCAAACTCGGAGCTGGAGGTACTTATAAAAATGGATTTGTGATATTGCAAGCTGATCATAGAAGTGCAGCCAAGGACTTTCTCATTACAAAAGGAATTAAGGAAGATCTAATAGAAGTCAGATAATGTTAAATTTTTGAATTAATACGATTCTTAACAAGTATAGCAAATATCTTTTGGTGAATAAATTAATTGCCTAGCATTATGGGATCGATAACAAGAAACAACCATAGCTCTTACCAGTTGTATTTGGAAGCGTATCTTAGTTTGTCCAACACATTGTCAACTGTCTCTTCCTGAACTGAGGTAGCCGACTCGCCTTCAATTGTCTCTATTAATTTATCAGCTTCTTTCCTTGTCTTTTCGTTCGGTGCTAACTCTGCTATAGTTTCAACCTTCTTCAGAGCCTCTTGTTCTACCTTATCACTATTATCGTTAGATTTCGACTTTTTGGATAACATAATTACAAGAATTCTTCATGGTAAATATAGGCTACATAGTTTGTCAGATTTCTATCGACTCTCCTTCCCTAATCTGAGAGCTTGTCATTATAAGTAAAAATGCAAAGTTGGCTCAGCTCTGAAATGCAACAACCTTTGTAAAATGATTAGCTTTGGTCACCTATTTACAATGATTAATTAGTTCAAAAATCATAAGAAATTATATGAACGAGAATCTAGTTACACGTGATTCAATAGAAGACTTGCTGAAAAGCATCCCAGAGAAGAATCGTGATGTAATAAGAAAGTTAGTTGAAGATCTATTCATTTCTGAGGAATTTATGGTACCTATAGAAGAATATGAAAATGCAAGTAAAAATTATAACAGGAATTTTTTTGATGTGACGGTTCGAAGGAGAGGGGAAGAACTTATCTATCCAGATTTACATGAAAACTCAATAAGTGTACCATTGTTGAAAGTGCTGCAATGGATCAAGAGAGACCTACCTTTGACTGTTAGTTATGATGAATTTAAGAGAAAATGGGATTTAGAAAATAAAAAAGGAATAATAAATTATGATGAATTGAAAAAGGAGAAAGATCCAGATCTAGAAAGGTCATACAGACTTCTACAAGAGCGCAAGACCAAACTAAAGAAAATGTTCAGCCAGGATGAAGTAGATGCAATCCCTGCTCCAATTGAAGAATTATGATTGTGTAATATAGGCTCTTTATCTGTACGCACAAGGAGAGGTAGCTGATGATCGAATAATTAACTCCATGGCCTGATAAAATAACTCTAATTCTTTCTGACAATTTCTAATGCTTATACCAATGCTTATGGTGGGGAGATATCTGCCCCGTTGATAAATGCTGATTCTATTATTAGAATTGAATGCACCCAAGTAATAAGTCCGGCACAAAAATTAATTACCATGGAAGAGACCCAAACAAAGAGTGGTATTATAGTTACACTTCATAAGATAGAGTTTTCAGATAAGAATACGAGAGTGTACCTTACTGTTGATAATAATAATAAAAATACTGAAATTTCATTTTACGACTTTAATTCTAAAGCAATCCAAGGAAACCGACAGTTTGAAACGACAACTGATTATGATGTTGACTATCCCGAAGTAGAGTCAGACATTCCAGCTGGAATAGTAGAAGATGGAGTAATTCTGTTCGAACCTCTAGAATATAAAAAGAACAACTTGATATTGCAATTTGAAGCGAGCAAGAATTATGAGGATGTAAAATTTATTTTTAATGTTGACCTTTTATCTCAATATCCGCAAGAACAAGAACAAGTAAAGTCATTAGATGTGACAAGTGGTCGAGAGACAATAGAAAAATCTAGTCCAGAAAACATAATATCAAAATCTAATAGTAATCAAGTAAGCAATCCAATATCTACTAGCGGGAATTTTAAACTTCTTAGTACATGGGGTTCTCCGGGAACAGGTGATGGACAATTTAATCATCCTGCAAGTATAGAAAATGATCCAAATGGTCAAAGAATCTACATAGCAGACCTTTGATAACAATCGTATTCAGGTATTGAATAGCGATGGAGAATTTGTTACTAAATGGTACACTAAGCAAAGGTGACGGACAATTCAGTGGTACAGGAGACATTGCATCTGACCCGTCAGGCGAATTCATTTATGTTATGGATATAGATAACAACAGAGTCCAAAAATTTCACAAGAATGGTGAATTATAATGGAGTGGGGTTCATTAGGTATTGGGGATGGAGAGGCAAAACTGATATTACAAAATTATGAAAAACATGAAGAACTTTTCACAAGTCTCTATATTATGGGTGCATTATACTATTATGCCTGAGTAATTTAAACGATGATAATTACTTTTCATGAGTGAGCTTTTACGATTCACTAAGAGGCTTTACTTGACCTGAATCTATTAATGATTGAATTAACTCATCGAAACGTTTTTGTTTCTTCGTCAGTTCCTCAATCTGTTTTTCTTTCTCTTCTAATTTACCTTTAATGATATATTCATTATCTTTATTTCTTTCATTTATTTCAGAAACGTTTCTTCAATTTTATACCGAAATAACATATCGCAAAGCTTAGGCAGTTCATAAACGTAGATGAATAATGCCCTAACACGGACACATGAT
>VBPR01000003.1 GCA_005877345.1 Nitrososphaerota archaeon | reverse complement strand
CTAACAAAGATCTAGGATACTAGTCTTGACAAAGTGCTGAGCCTAAGCATTTATTTGGCACATTCGCAATGCTTCCTATGTTCTTGTTTTCTTCTAATGATGCTGATGTTTGCGTATTTGGTGAGGGTTGATGTCCATCGGTCCCACCTGTTGAATTAATTATGTTCAGTCCTTTCGAATCAGAATGTGTAAATATGTAACCAAGCATTGCAGCAGAAAGGATAAGTATCATCCCTGCTACAAGGATAGAAATGAGTAGAATACCTCTACGCATTTATTTCAACTCGTTATTTTGTATTGCAGAATGATAAGGCTAATCTAAGTTGTTCTGGACTCTCGTAAAATCCTCGTTGTTCGAAACCTATTATTTTATCTCTACATGCAGAATATTGCTTCATTATGCCTTCTGAGTACCATATGCCAGAGTACATCAACAAGATAATTGCCATAGTTATTGCTAATGAGGTTAATAATATGGATGAGGTCTTTGGTTCTTTATGTTTTGACTTTGTAATTTCATGTGGTCTTAAGATAGGATTCTCTAGTAAATTACTCATTTTGATACCCGCTTTCTAATTATTATTGAATTCATGAGTTAAATCTGGTAAAACTTCCACATTAATTCTAGTAAGATGTCTTTTTTACTAATATCAAGGCTTTAGTATTTTTAATGTTAGAATTATAGTTCTCCGTTTTGCTGACTCGACTCATTATTAGAAGATTAATTTTTGAAGGGGGGACAAATATCATACTAGTTCTCTAGTGGTGCGAAAGGCATTTTGATATAATATTCAATCTGAATTCAGTTATTTCATTTGGATTCATCTAAAGGTATATGAACTCAAAAAAAGTTCAACTAAAGTTCTGAATAATCTCTTTTGCAAAACTTTCTAATGAGTCTACTTCACTGGATGGCTCCAGATTCACGATAATATATTCAATCCCTGTCTTTTAGAACAACTCTATCTGTCTACGTACTTCTTCATGCGTTCCATATATTGCAAATTCTCTGATTTGTTCTTCAGGCATTCCATTAAGTATCTCTTGTACCCTTTTTCTTGCTGCATTTGCATCATCGTTAATTATAACTGCGCAAAGTTTAGTCTTTAAAATAGAATCATAATCTCTTCCAAGCGTTTAGCAGTGTTCACGCAGGACTGTTAATTTTCTGTTTATTGTCTCTAGAGATCCGATTAAATTACAAGCGTCAGCATATTTTGCAACTATCTTCAAAGTTCTTCTTTCGCCACCTCCTCCGACTAGGATCGGTGGTGAGGGTTTCTGGATTGGTTTGGGATTGCAATACGCATCGCGGACCTGATAATACTTGCCAATGAATGAACTAGTAGGTTCCTTAGTCCACATGTTTCGTATGATTCGTATTGCTTCTTCGAGACGATTCAATCTCTCTTGGTATTGATGGGAAAGTACTACTAATTCCATATGCTGGGGCCTCTTGCTCATTCCAACCAGCTCCTATTCCCATGAACAATCTCCCTTTACTTAGTACATCAAGTGTAGCCCCTATCTTTGCTAACACTGATGGGTGTCGGTATATGACTCCTGTTACAAGCGTTCCTAATTTTATTTTTGTAGTCAAACCAGCAAGTACGGATATAGTAGTCCAACCCTCCAGTAATGGATCTTGCGAGGATCCTATTATTTGGAGTTGCTGAAAATGATCCATTACCCAAAAGGAATCAAAACCGACGTTCTCTGCTTTTATAACGAGGTCCTTTATGGTGCCAAGAATCTGAGAGGTATCTTGCTCGTAATCGAAATTAAAGTTTGGATGTTGGATTCCAAATTGCATTTCGTATATATCAAGATAACAATTGATTGTTAATTAATAAACAATTCTTTGATGACGTGCTAATAATACTCGAAACATAATAATCGGGTGATGACAACTTCACTTTAAATTTCTATGTTATTGCCTTTTATCTCCATGAGTACATGATTTATGTATTGTCGCATTTCATCTTCTTATAGATGGTTCAACTCCCTTATGTCTAAATATCTTGTATAAATATTTTTACGTACCTCAATTAAATCAACATATACAATAGCAAGTAGCTATGTACTCTATATCTATGCAGATACCGGAATTTAAGACTGTAGTGATGTTCACCTTTACAAGTATTATTCTGTACTTTAGTATACTGATCCCTTTCCAGATACTAGCTATAAAAGAAATACCAGATTTCTCCATTGCGGCAGTTGGTGATTGGGGCTGTAACAATAATACATCCAAGACTATTGCAGACATTGTTAAGAGTCAACCCGAATTAGTAATCGGTTTGGGTGATAATTCATACGAAGTGACAGGAGACTGTTGGCTAAACATGATACAACCACTATCAACAAGAATTCATACCGCCTTCGGTAATCATGATGCCGCTCCTGAATTAGTAAATCAATACTTGAAATACTTCAAGCTAGCAAAAACATATTACTCGTTTAATTTTGAGAATATCCACTTTATTGCGATTGATACTAATGGCCCATTAGAGTTTAATTCAGAACAATATAAATTCGTTAAAAGTGACCTAGAGAAGACTTCTTCTAATAAGAGTATTGCTTGGATAATTCCCTATTTTCATATCCCAGCATATACCATCCCATCTGGTGAAAGAATAATGACTCTACTTCCGACGGAACTTGCTACTGTTACCTCATACGAGGCTTTGAGAAATACTTATCAGCCATTATTCGATAAATACGGAATTAATATAGTCCTGCAGGCTCATGCACATAATTACCAGAGAACTTTTCCAATTTCATTTAATCCAAGCAGCCCATCAAATCCTATAATTACAAATATTGAAAATCATACTTACCATAGCCCTAAAGGAGAAATCTTCGTTACAGTTGGAACCGGTGGAAGGGATTTACATCAATTTGCAGGAGGCAAATTGCCATATGTCATTACAGAAGAAGACACTCTACATGGTTACCTAAGTTTGAAATTCAGAGATAACGGAACATCTGTAATCGGACGATTTTATCCTAATGATAGGAAAAATTCAGAAGATGAATTTACTATAGTAAAGTAACTCGATCAAAGTATGCATTTTATTATTCCTGTTGCAGATATAGTAAATTAATTAATTAACTGGATGGGTCTAAACTCAAAATACAAGTGGAGCCTAAATACCATGATTACATTGCTTATCTCATATACTTTCTTATCAGTTTTCTTGTGAGAATATTTATCATTCGTTCTGTAGAGCCCACTATTATCCTTTGTAAAATTATTAACTGATGATTAATTTGGCGTTGTCGGAACTTATTTCCATCTATGCGACATTGAAATCCTAATCTATAAAAGGTACTTGAATTTGATATTGTTTAAATTGCGACTAAACCGACCAGGCAACAAATGTATTGTTCTATATTCAAATAACAAAGTTAATCAATACCTATAGCACACCAGTAACCATATCGTAACTAGGCTTGTTGGGTGGATCAATATTACAGTTTTCGTACCGGGGCTGGCTCTCTAGACATCACATCAATAGTCTTTTGGAGTTTTTCTTATATTTCCAACGTTAGTAATGAGGGTCCGCACAAAGCAAGAATTCTGGAGGTGATATAGAATTGGCAGTTGAAAATGGCTGGTACTTTGCTGTCGCTATAAGTATTCCTCTGGTCATTTGGTTCTTCGTGACTCATCTAAAGCAATTAAGGGCTAAGGATGAAACGATTAAGAGGCCAACTCACACATTAGCAGAGTAGGTGCTATTTCTATCCTCTTCTCATATTTTTTACAGGTTTCTATTTACATGCTGTAAGTACGGGGATCCGGCGAAGTTCCTCAAATTTGTGAGGGGATACAATATATAATGTATGAAAAAGACATAACGCATACTAGTAAATATGAGTCTAATTTCAAAAACTATTGCCTTACGTGTTCCACCAGACCTAATCTACCGTGCTCTTAAGGATACGCGTTTAGAACAGCTTTTTCCCGAATTCTTTATTGGAATGACAAGAAAAATATCTATTGATAAAATAAATGAAGAGCTGGCATTTAAAACAAATACTCAAGACGGTCAGATTGAAATCATAGAAACATTCAGAATATCTGGAAATAAGAATACTAACGTCTTATACACTACTCAGACAAATGTGGATGGAGATATAGCAGTAGAATCAATACTCAGGACACACATTGCAAATATTTTGTATTCACTTTTGATGCTTGAAACAGGATATGTTAATGGATTGATGCAAAAAGAATGACGGCTATGCCAAGTATAAACCACGATATTACAAATCGTGTGCGTAGTAATTCACTAATTGTAACAACGTTACGACTGATTATAACATGATCTATCCAACTAACTCTTAAAGCAGTGAAATTCGTGTTCCAAATATGATTGACTGGAAGGGATTAAAGATAATTTTGTCCTAAGATTGGAAATTAATTGAGAGCCAATTTAAGTAGGAAAGATTACTTTTGATTCCTTAGCAGGTAACTATTTGAGAATCAAATTTTACGGTTAGTGTCATTCATCCAACAATCAAAACATACGTCTTAATCTGGTTGATATACTTCTTTTTCTTTTTAAGACCAATATGCTAGATAGATAGTGGATACCTAAAATGTTTATTTATATTATCATATAAAAGCAAGTAACTCAATTCATCTTATCGCCTCTGGCATTATTTTCTTAGTATCATAATTATTCAGTTCCAGTTGAAATCAGAAATATCCGGAAAAAATCTATCAATCGGCACGAATTCGCCTCCCCCAATCTCACCACGCGGAAATTGCTTTGTCACAACAATCACAAATATTCCTCCGTTCAGCATCAATTTGTGAAAATCCTCTAGAGATTTGCCTTTTAATTCTCCCTGCAGATCATCAGAGGTTATACCACCAATAGCAGCTGTCCCTTCAACTTCATGTTTTTTTGCCAACATTACGCTAGCCCCCTTGAATTTTTCTTTGACTTTGACCTCCTTTGCTTCTTCCAACAAATTTAAGATCATACTTGCGTTTTTACTATTGTCACCACGACTGTAAACATAAATACCAGTTATATTGTCGATATTATTCACATTAACATTGTATACAAGTTGCTTGAAATCCTCTCTGAACTTTAGACCAATGAAGCCATGGGCATATGTAATAGTAGGCGGTATTAGCTGATCTCCTTCAAGCACGCTCCAATATCGGTCTACTTGCAGTGCATTGACTGTAGTATTGGAGTAGATTAATCCGGAAAATATCAAAATACAAATGACCATCAATAGAAACAATATGCTCTTCATTGGTAATTTTCAATCGTCTCTTATTTAATTTACTTATTGGATCTCTAAATTAAAGATACGTTCGACCATTAAAACGAAGATAAAAAGATCAACAGAAATTCCATGTCAAAATATGATGGGCGGGATGTGATGCGCGACGATATAGGTCCTAAGGATGGATTTATTAAGTTATTAAACCAAAAACTGAGCTCTAAACGTTTGTATTAATTTTGGATAAATAAATTTTCAGGTCTATTCTTATCTCTTCAAGGTACTAAAGGAGTTTGAAAAGGTCATTACATAATGACTGTGGATCATATATTCGAAGGAAGGTGAATTTGCAATTCTGAGAATAATTGTGATTGAAAACCACACGAAGAAATTTTAATAATATAGTAGCATCTCTTTTAAGAATATGATGAAAATTTATTTCAAGATTGCAATTATCTTCTTCCCAATAATAACCGTATCAATCATTTCTATGCAAACAGTTTTATCAGGATATGCAATGGCACAAGAAAAAAAATTTAATTTTGTAGCGGTAGGAGATCTTGATTGTAATATAAATTCAATGCAAACAGTTAACAACGTTCTTGATAAAAAACCTCAAATTTTTTTTGCTTTGGGTGATATGTACTATGATTGTAAACCTGACGAATTCATGAAAGTATTTTCATTATTACATGGTATCTTATACATGACTATGGGAAATCATGATTCTTGGTCAAAATTCGCAGGATTTTATCATTTACCAAATGATAAAGCATATTATTCATTTGATAAAGGGAATGTCCGCTTTTTATCGATTAGCACTGAATCAGATCTTCGACAAAACTCTACACAATACGATTTTATAAATACTGATTTAGATATAGCTTCACAAAATAGGAGTATTAGTTGGATTATAGTACTTGCTCATAGACCATTTATATCATCTGAAACAGAACATATTACTGAAAAAGAGAATTTCAAAACATATCCTCCCTTGTTTGCAAAATATGGTGTCGATGTGGTTATTCAAGCACACGTTCATAATTATCAGAGAACGTTTCCAATTCTCTTGGATAACTTCTCAAATCCAATCATTGTTACTAAAAATAATACGATAAATGAAGGGGCTGGTGTGTTGTATATTACCACAGGAGGTGGTGGTCACGATTTGTATGAATTTAAATCAAAATCGCCTTACGTTCAAACCCAATATGCCGAGTATGGAATAATAAACGTAAATTCTACTGAAAATGCATTAACGATAGAAGCCTATACAAATAAGGATTTCAAGGCGCCTAAAGATACATTTACCATATTAAAAGGATATAATACTACACAACCAACTCCGATCTTAAAATATATTTATATTAATACCTCAAAAGGGAATGGGATTATACCTACACCAAAGGGATTG
Source organism: Nitrososphaerota archaeon (assembly GCA_005877345.1). GTDB lineage: Archaea > Thermoproteota > Nitrososphaeria > Nitrososphaerales > Nitrososphaeraceae > TA-21. The sequence goes on along the minus strand of VBPR01000003.1, from coordinate 4,203 downwards.
ATTGAAATCCCATTTGAAAATGGTACTGTAAGAATTCCAGTAAAGTATAATTATTCGTTACCACAGTAAGCCTTTTTCAAATTGTCAACTTAAGTGGGATTTTACAGCATTAACCAACTGAATATATCCACTACAAGAAAAAGGAGATTGGCGACGACTAATTCTAATAATATTATGACCAATTGTAACAACATATTTCTAGAGAATTTTTTGAATTTCACAAATTGTGCTCAAAATATGGTGGGCCGGAAGGTATGAATCTGGAATTTCAAATGGGTCGCAATATGAATTTCTAAATTTAGGCATCACTTTCAATACGCTTTCTTATGATAGCTGAAATAATTTGATTTTAACCTGGCCCTCGACGGTTTCGTGCAGGATGTAAATAAAGGTACTTCCCAGATTTGTATCCCAAAAATGTGTAGATGTTAGTATCATCTTCTGGTTCAAGTGCTTCGTATTTAATATCTGCTGCACTTACAGAAATATATTGTAGACACCAGTGATCATATCTACCCACAGGTTCGAAGCGAACATAGACAGGGTAAAGGCTAATATCTTCTGAATCTAACGGAGGAAAGGCTCTAGGATTATTCAATGTGGGATTGTTTACGTTTACTTCGCCTGCCACTGCACTCATACCCGCCGAGTAACTCCGTTCCGCACCACGCTCAAAATCTTCATAGGATGTGCCTATGTGGAACTCTCTGCCACAAAAGCCAACATATACCTCTCCGTCTGTTCCTGCATCTTCAATATCGGCTGTCCGGATTCTAAATACTATCTTTTGAATCGTTACCATCATAGATAAATATCTAAGTAAAAATATAAGTTTTATACAGATTAGAAGCCTTCGTCTAGTTGGGCCGACTAGTCGGGTTTAACTAAGTTTACATTGGAGCCAGAATAATTTTTAATAAGTCGCTACCCTAAGCAAAGTGGATTGAGTCAGAACGACAGGTGCAAATGTGGACATATAAGATCACATCATGCCCGAAAGTTACCCAAGAATAATCCTACTAAGTGTAGTAAATGTGAGTGCTCAAAATTTAGAATGCCTAATTAACGGATATCATAATAAAAGTTTAAATGGTCTATCAGCATACGAAATAGGATTACAAGTCTATTAGAAATAAACACCGGCGCCATTTATCCGGTGAGATGGAGGCTCCGCCTGGCGCTCTACTTTAGAAAAGTAGAGGTTTACCATACGCATCAACGATATAAATATCAACCTGAAGCGGTAAATCGTAGTCCAAATGTTTTCGCCTCCAGAACATGACAAGGTCGGAAGGGATGAATCTGGAAGTTCAGATGGGTCGTAAATAGAGTTTCTAATTCATTCGTTGATCTTTAGATCAAAATCTAATATTTCCTTAGTAATATTTCAATTTAGTCATATGGAACGTTGGAGTCGCATTAATTTTCCACTAAAGAATATTGATTTTTGATATGTTAAGTCTGAATTCTTCTTCCAGAAAACTAAAATAACTTGGAGGGATCAATTAACCATGAGTAATACTAAGCCACCCAAGTTAATTCTTGAATTCTTATTACTATTACTCACACTATCATTATCAATTTTCTCCTTTCATCTATCACTAACTTATGTTTATGGGATATCAGATAATGGTTCTAATGATGGAAGTAATGAGGGTGGTGGATCTAATGACAATGGAAAACACAATGGAAGTGACAATGGTAAAGGGAATGGTAATGATGGTGGAGGATCTAAGGTGGAGGATCTAATGATGGTGGAGGATCTAATGATGGTGGAGGATCTAATGATGGTGGAGGATCTAATGATGGTGGAGGATCTAATGATGGTGGAGGATCTAATGATGGTGGAGGATCTAATGACAATAAAGACGGTGGAGGATCTAATGATGGTGGTGGATCTAATGACAATAAAGACGGTGGTGGATCTAATGACGGTGGTGGATCTAATGACGGTAGTGGATCTAATGACGGTAGTGGATCTAATGGGAATAGTGGTTCCGACCCTAAAAATGAAGGACCAGATAAAAAGAATGGAGACACCTTTCTTTCTCAGATACTAGACCAAACGGTAGCAGATAAATATGGAAGTAAAGTATTTTACGTGTCAATCAAAGATACAAATAACAAGACTAATTTCGTTCCAGATAAGGTAACTCTAACTCTTGGCTCTAAAGTTGTGTGGATCAATAAAGATAATTCGGATCATACAATAACCTTAGAATCCAAATCCAAATCAGACTATCCATTGTTGAACTCCCTTATTCTACCTAATGGGATGGTCGATCATAAGTTTCAATCAGCAGGAACGTATTCCTACTCAGATTTAGATAGTCCTAAATCTAAAGGAATCATCACAATTTTGGACAATGTAGAAAAACAGGGTGCGATATCTGAGACTCCAAAAGATTAGGTGTCAACATCCCTCAATTGAGTTTTTTTGATAGCCCGGGAAGGGACCAATCTAAATTTTCATATGGGTCGTAAATAGAGATCCTTGCTAAATCCTAAATTATCCTCAACTTACGGACTTTCATAATTGGTAGATATGATAATAGGCTAGCAAGGTTGAGTTTCCATCATTAAAGATAAACCAACCTAATTTTGATATATTCACATTCTTTCAAGTAGGTTGGAAAGGATTGAATTTGATCACAATGTGAATCTAATGTTACCAAATTGAGTTCCCCAAAGGGAGCGTTAATCCCTAAATATTTTCAATGCGTCGACAAAGACATCTCCTTTACTCAATAGATTGTGTTATTTTTCAAGTTTATAGATAGATGCAATCATTATAGCAAAGTCCTTTTAACTGATATATAGTGTAATATAATATTGGCAAAAAGTCTAGCACTAACAATTATTCTAGCAGTGATACTTGCGGGTGTCGGGCATATCTACCTTGGGTATAAAAAAAGAGGGATAATTATTTTTATTGCCCGAATCGCCATATGGCTTGCTATATTCTGGCTAGTTCCATTTCCTTTTGGTTGGATAATTGGTCCAATAGTAGGTGGCGGTTTTTGGGTATGGCAACTAATAGATGTAATGAGACTGTATAATAAAATGAAATCTGGGCAAACACAAACCACAGAATTTAAGAAATAGTTACTACAAAGTATAAATAAAATGCTGATATACAAAAACTATGACTCAAAACCAAGGGTATGTTGAGGTAGGAAAAGTTAGTGAAATTAGTAACGGGCAGATGAAACATATAGAAATAAACGGAAAGGAAATTGTAATAGCCAATGCTAATGGAAAGTTCTATGCTTTTGACGAAAGATGTGGTCATATGAATGCCAGACTTTCAAATGGCAATATTAATCAAAATATAGTAGTGTGTCCATTCCATTCAGCAAAGTTTGATATCACCACTGGAAAGAAAGTAGGAGAACCAGTTTTGGAAATCCCTCCCGATATGGAACCTCTACCTCCAAAGTGGCAAAAATATATGGAAAATGTTGGCAAAGAGATGTCATATATTAAAACAAATGACCTGAACACATATGAAGTTACTATTGAAGGAGATATTATAAAGATAAAAACATGATATTTATTTTTTGTTTCCCTAGTCAGTATATTTTTTGAGAGTGAAGAATCCTCAATTTAGTTAATATGTTCATTAAAATGGGAATATCTGAACCAGGAATGCGGTCAACTTACGTTAGAATATATCCTTTTTCGAGCTAATATACTTTGATATTCCATGTATCAAATGAATAGCCACAAGTGTTTAATAGGAATATCGGTACAGATAATATAGTTATGAAAATTGGAATGTTCTTACCACAAGTTGATGAGTAGGCGACGAAAGAGAACATCTTATATATTGCGGATGAAGCAGAAAAAGAAGGCATTAATTCTGTTTGGGTGTTAGATCGTCTGTTATGGCCTCTGAATCCCCAGACGCCGTATAAGGCTACGCCTGATGGAGCTTTGCCTGTCGAGTTTTAGAGTGTACTCGATCCTTTGACTACGTTGACATATGTTGCTGGTGTTACCAAACGAATTTTATTAGGAACATCAATAATAGATACGTTCCTTCAAAACCCTGTGCTACTGGCAAAAAGATTTGCCGCACTTGATATTCTCTCAGATGGAAGGACCATTTCTGGATTGGGTATAGGTTGGTCAAAAAATGAATACGAGGTGTCCGACGTTCCTTACAAGTATAAAGGGAGTAGAGCTGATGAATTTCTTCAA
>VBPR01000002.1:8775-17606 GCA_005877345.1 Nitrososphaerota archaeon | reverse complement strand
TTAACGATGGAAAAGTTGGATTTACATTAGAACTTACTACCCCTGCTTGTCCTTTTAATAGTGAAATAGAAGAATCGGTTCGCAATTCTATGATGGACCTGGGGATTAAGGATCTTGATCTCAAAGTAACTGCAAGAGTAATGGAAGGACGTTCAATTTCAATGGATGAATTGCTTCCTGGTGTCAAGAATATACTTGCTATTGCAAGTGGTAAAGGAGGTGTGGGAAAAACAACAGTTGCTGTTAACCTCGCTCTGGCTTTGTCAAAGACCGGTGCAAAAGTTGGTTTATTAGATGCTGATGTATATGGTCCAAGTATTCCTCTGATGTTAGGACTCAAAAACGCACCTGAAGTAATTAATAATAAAATAGAACCTGTCTTGGCTCAAGGAGTAAAAGTGATTTCAATGGGATTCTTTTATGAACAATCACAGCAAGCAGGAATCTATAGAGGTCCAATAGTGGCAGGAATTGTAAAACAATTTCTAACTGATGTAAACTGGGGTGAGCTTGATTATTTAATAATTGATTTACCCCCAGGTACAGGAGACGCACCTTTAACATTAGCACAAACAATCCCTATAACTGGAATAATTATAGTTACTACTCCTCAAGATGTAGCAATGAATGTCGCGGTAAAGGCGGTGGGCATGTATAACAAATTGAATGTACCTATAATAGGAGTCATAGAAAATATGAGCTATTTAGAATGTCAACATTGTAATAATAAGATAAACATTTTCGGTACTGGAGGTGGTCAGAAAGTTAGTGAGCAGTTCAATGTTCCTTTCATTGGGGAAATTCCTCTCCATCAACAGATAATGACTGCAAGTGACAGCGGTAACCCAGTAACAATTTCAGGAGCAAATAATGGCCAGGCAATCATATTTGACAAAATTTCCCGTACTGTTGCTGGAAGAATCAGTATTATCGCCTCTGAATTGCAGGATCAAGAAAAATCAGCAAATGAACAGCCAAAAGAAAAAGAACCTCAAAGTGTCAATACCACCTGATATTCTTAAAGAACTGAAAAAACCATTAGGTAAGTTAATTTTAGATAGTGATATCACAGAAAAAAAAATAAGAAAAGAAATTGATGGCCCTAACCAAAAGATAATAACAATAGGCGACCGTTCTACGGAGAGATTTATTTCCTTTGATATTTTTCCTAACCTGGCTATAATTGACGGAGTTGAAAGAAGGCAAGACAAAAGTTCTACTTTGCCTCATAAACTGAACGATCTAAAAGCTAAAGGCATAACAAGAATTTCTTGTATTAATCCAGCTGGATCTATTACACTTGAAGCAGTCACTAAAATCAAATTTGCACTTTCGGTTGAGAAGAACTTTGTTTTGCAGGTTGTTGGTGAAGAGGATTTATTGACTCTACCTGTCTGTTACTTTGCACCGCGTAATTCAGTAGTATGTTATGGTCAGCCATTGAAAGGATTAGTTATTATCAAGGTCAATGATTCTATACGGCGAAAAGCTAAAGAATTAATGAAATCAATAAATAATAAATTATTAACGGGGTATGATGATGTGGTGGCTGTTTGAAATAGAAGTGATCGAAAAAACATAATTTTCTGACCCCGCTAAGATCATTTTTTGTGAAAATTTCAAAATTATAATACTAAGCTTTTGCACGACGTGAACAATATTCATACATGACAAGAGCACTCGCATTTTGACATCTTTACGTCAAAAGAGCAGTCATGATCCGATCCGCATGAATCCCCTATCGGCCATTCACCAGGACATTCGGTATGACGATTCCTTTTACAAAAGAAGGTAAGTATCATTTGAATTCAACAGGAATATTGTTGTTTGAATATTTGAATATTTATATTTCATTAAGACATGAGATAAACATAAAGTATATTATTTGAATAAATTTTATAAAGTATTGCATGAGTAGCAAGGTTGCTATTATTTGTATTACTAAAAATGGAATCAATATATCAAAGAGAATAAAAGAAAAGATTCCATCGGCATCAATTTACGCACAGTCAAAACATAAAGATTCTTCTGATGGGATTATCTGGTTTGAAAAAAATACAAAAAATATGATTGAAGAGGTTTTCAAAGAATATGATAGTATCATATGCATTTTTTCATTGGGAGCTGTCATCCGTTTAATATCAAATCTTTTGGTGGATAAGAAGACGGACCCTGCAGTTATCGTGATAGATGATAAAGCAAATTTTGTAATAAGCGCACTCTCTGGTCACTTGGGAGGTGCAAACGCCTTATCTAAATCCATTGCACATATTTTGAATTCAACAGCTGTAATCACCACCGCCGCAGATGTTAATGAAACAATAGCAGTTGATCTTTTAGGTAAAAACTTTGAATGGCGTATCGAAAACTTTGAAAACGTTACCAAGGTTAGTGCGCATATGGTAAATGAAGAAAAAATAGGAGTTTACCAAGATACTGGTGAAACAAAATGGTGGGATAAAGAATTACCAAAAAACGTGACAATAATACAAAATATTGATGAATTGAAATCAGATAATTTCAAGGCAGGTTTGATCATCTCTGATAAAATCATAACAGATCCCCTGGTGATTAGAAAATCTGTAATTTATAGACCAAAGAGTCTTGTTGTAGGATTAGGTTTTCACTGGGACACTGCTGAGAAAGATTTAGAAGACGGAATTATGAAAGTGTTGACGGAGAATGGACTGTCTTTTCTTAGCATCAGAAATCTCTCAACCATAAGTAGGGGAAAGTCTAGTACCTCACTAGGATCCTTCTCGGATAAACATGGAATTCCTCTAGACTTTTTTGATAAAGAGAAACTAAATAAGGTGATGGTCCCAAACCCCTCGGACGTGGTAAAAAAATACGAAGGAACGTCAAGTGTTTCAGAAGCTTCATCCATTCTTAGTTCAGGCGGTGAGCTTATAGTCACGAAGCAAAAATTCCCTCCCAATCTTACAGTTGCAATCTGTCGGATAAATTACACTAAGGAAGGTAAGTAGTTTGAATAGGGCTCTGTTACTAATTGATAGAGGCAGTAGGGAACCTGAGGCCCAAGAAGAACTTTCGCAATTGTGCACTTTAATTAAGCAAGAAAGTAAATACGTCTACGTGGGTCATTGCTTCCTTGAGGTTATACCCCCCTACATTGAGGAGGGCATTAACACATGCATCTCCAACAATGTAGATTCTATTACCGTCATGCCCTACTTCCTATATCCAGGAATGAAGCTGAAAGATTCTGTAAAAAAGACAGCTAAAATATGTTACGATAAAAAAATAAAGGTGGTGATTGCCAAACCCTTGAGCTATCATAATACACTTAATTCGCTTATAAGAGATAGAATTAGTTTTACCAGAGAAAAAAATAAGATAGTACCAGCAGACAACAAATGCGACATACTTGTAATAGGTCACGGGAGCAGCGACAAGAGTGCTAGGACGGCATTTGTACATACGGTTAATAAATTAAAACCATATTTTAGAACTGTTACTTTTTGTTTTCTGGAACTGGATGAGCCACGGATAGCTAATGGGATAGAAAAAATAATTTCCAGCAATCCTAATGCAATGATCATCGTTCCCTACTTCCTACACAAAGGAGCCCACATAAAAAATGACGTTGTCAAAGATATCAAATTTGCTTTGACAAAATATAATCTAAAAAATATTCCGGTATATATTACAGAGCATTTTGGAGTAGACCCAAAACTAGTAAATATGGTACTTGAAAGGGCAAAGGAGGCAGAGGAAAAAGTTGGCTGAAAGTAACGACACAGTAAAAAGGGCAATCAGGGCAAAGTCTAGGGACATGTCAGAGGCTTCCTTGGGTATAGAAGAAAAGAGTATGAAAATAATTGAATCAGAGATAGGAACTCATGGTTATAGCACATTACAATGGAATATTGTCAGACGTGTTATTCATGCTACTGCCGATTTTGATTTTGCAAAACCTGACAAAAATAGAATTATCTTCTCAGCTAACGCCATACAATGCGCCTTTGAGGCATTCAAAAAGGGGTGCTACATTGTTGTTGATGTTGATATGGTATTGTCAGCAATAAATAAAAAATCTGTGGCAAAAATTGGGACTGATGTGATATGTAACATAACTAACAAGGACGTACTCAACATATCCAAAAATGAGAATAAAACTAGATCTAAAGTGGCAATGAGATACTCATCAAAAGAAATTGAGGGTGGAATTGTTGTGATAGGAAATGCGCCAACTGCTTTATATGAAGTAATAGAAATGATAAGGGAAGATGTAGCAAAGCCATCACTTGTCATTGGTATACCTGTAGGCTTTGTTTCAGCTGCAGAATCGAAATTTGAGCTATCAAAGACTAATATCGAATTTATAACAAATACTGGAAGAAAAGGTGGAAGCCCTGCAGCCTCTTCAATAATTAACGCCCTAATGCTCATGCATATCAATAATGTGAATTGATGAGGATGAGTATCAATACCAGGGCTGCCAGGGCTGCACATACTGCAGAACATGCTTTCATAGGATCGCTGCAAAAAATATTAAACAAAACTTTGAGTGTGAGAAAAGTAGAACACAAGGATTCACACAATATCGCATTTATAAAAGCGTCAGAAGTAGAACTGGATTTTGATAGCATAGTTTTGGCTGAAAAGGAAGTTAATCGACTCATAATAGAAGGACGAAAAATATTCCATCATTCATTCTCCTCACTGAATGAAGCCAAGAAGGAATTCCCTGGTTTGAGAGCCAATGAACCACGGCTGACCAATGTCGATAAAATTACTGTAGTTGAAATCGAAAACCATGATCTTTCTGCCTGCTCCATGGAACATGTCAGTAATCTATCTGACTGTATATTTTTTTTGGTAACTAACATGTCAATTAATGGTTCTGATTATGAGATAAGGTTTCTGGTTGGTAAAAGTGCGATAGATGAAGCAGTCAAAATGACAGAAAAAATTAATAATATTTGCAAACAAGTAGGATCAAATTATAATACTGTAGAAGCGACTATTAAGAAGCTTCACCGAGAAAGACAACACTATTACAACCAGTTGAAAAAATTAACAAATAAGGTACTGGCTGATATACCCGTTCAGCACTTTGATAATCAGAATATAGCTGTAGTATCCACAATCCTCGACAATATGGATTGGCGAACTATTCAAACCTTCGTAACAGAAAGAATACTTGAAGCAAGAACAATTGTTATTCTAATTAATACAGATGACAATGATATGGCAAATCTTGTATTTGCAAGGAGTGATGATGTTAATCTAGATTGTCCTAAAATTTTTGAAGACCTTAGAAAGGATCAAAAAATAGGGAAGGGCGGTGGTAAGCCAAATTTCATTAATGCAAAAATAACAAAAACAATGTCAGACAAAATTGTAGAAGGTCTAATCAGTAAATCGTTAAAGTATCTATCCTCGTAAATTGGTTTTAGAACTCATAATTGCTAGAACTACCATCTGAATGAAAGCTAGCGAATTATTGACAACAACAGCCCATTACAGTGTCAAGCATTGTTTGTTTAGACCAAATCATAAAGAAGCAAGTATATTTTTACTAGTTTCAATTGTTTCAATTTGAACAATTAATTTTCAAAATAATTCACCAACGAATCCTGTCCAGATATATCCTTAAGATCAGATACTACAACACCCATTCTCCTGATATTATCAAGAGAAATGGAATTGTTGTTAATCATCTCCTTTATAATAAATAATGAATTCTTGTGCAATTCGTCAAAGGATGCTGAGTATAGTTTTAGACTTTTCGAAAATGAAACATGCTGGAGGTTTTCTAAAATCAAAATTATAGTAAGGATCCTGAAAGCCTGTCCTTTATTGCTTAAATTTTCATAAACAGATGTACAAAGACTGGCAGCCGTCAAATTAATCTGTTCAAAGTTAGCTATATCTTTTTTTAGGGTAACTATTTTACCTATTTGTTTTGATGTTCCCCGAACTTTTATCTGAGAATAGTCGATTGCATTTGATGCATTTACCAGAAAAGTTGCAGTTTTGTAGCCCAAGGCATCCCTCAATTCAAAAATACTTTTATTTGAAATATCCGAAATGGAGTCGATTCCTAATGATTCCAGCTTCTTGGCGGTTTTTGGACCTACTCCCGGTATATCCTCAATCTTACAATTTGATATAAAGCTCTTGGCATCCTCTCGACTAACAACCGTTATTCCATTGGGTTTTTTGACACCTGACGCTATTTTTGATATTAGTTTATTAGGTCCCACTCCAATGGAACAGGTCAGTTTGATCTTGTCTTTGATATTTTTTTGCAGCGAGTTAGCAAAAATCTTTGCATCATCAAAATCCGAATTGGTGATCTTTGTAAAATCCACATAACACTCATCAACACTGACTTGTTCAAATAATTCTCCATAATTCTCAATTATCCTCATGGCATTTCTGGATATGTCATGGTAATATGGCATATCAGTAGGAAGAAATATTGCTTCTATGTCCTTTAGTTTTGACTTTGCTAGTCTAATTGGCATTGCCGCCTTAACACCGTATTTTCGTGCTTCATAATTGCAGGTACTGACCACCCCGGAATCCTCTTCTCGTCCTGAATATACGCAAACAACACTTGGAATATTTCTTAATTCTGGCTTCCTTATTTCCTCACACTGTGCATAGAAATAATCAAAATCAATATGAAATATTATTTTTTTTCCTATCTCATTTAAAGAAATATTCTCATTCAATACTAATTCATTAAATAATTCTTGGAATAAAAAATTATTCCAGCTTGTGCTATAACATATGTGAAAGTGGAACTTATATATTTCAATAGTAGTAATAGTGTTTGATACATGTTATGATATTATCTTATAGTCAATGAATTTATTTTCTTGTTGTTGATTTCAGTAATTTTTTCGACATTCCGTATATATAAAAGATTACCAATAAGTCTTGGATTCAGTTTTGACAAGGTCAATAAACCAGAATAAGAAATATGTTTTACTCTCATTACTTTTACTTTTGATATTCGTAACTCCTCTTGGAAACACTATACTTTTGCCTGCTGGAGCAGAACCTCAGGCAAAAGGCGAATCAACTACCGATACTAAAGTATCAGATGCCGATAATAGTAGCATACAAGATAGTGATGTCCCAGTCGCCAAGATGGTTTATAAGAACAAGTCCTATGAAATGTCACCATTCGTAGTTGTTCAAAATGAGGATTTGAAAAGACTCAATTTTCCACAACTACCCGATGATTTCAAGCCCGTAGTCCAGATATCATCAGACGATACTATTTCATTTAATTTTTTAACAAAACCGAGAGAAATGAATGCGTTTTTTGTTGACTATGACGCAGACACAACAGAAATGACTCCTCTTCATAGAGTAGGAAAAAATCAGTTCAGTTTTGATGATGTATATGGACCAAATACTCTAGAGCTCAGGGTAATATATCCTGACGGTAAATATGTGACGTATACATGCTTGATAGAAGTTAAGAAGCCTGAAGTAAAAGAAGCAGGTCTAACATCAGACAATAATGGTACCATGAATAGTAATGATAGTTCATATGGAAATCTTCAATCATATGATCCTGATTCATCTGGTTTTGATCAGATATCCCCAACAGAGGAACATGTATTGAATCAATATGATAATAAGCTAAATTTGGGCAATGTTACACAACATGAACAAAATGCAGACTTAGATCTGCTAAATAGTGATCGAGAGTCAGCAAACACTTGTGAATATAATGAAATTCCAATAGCGGACGTTCAAACTGACAGAAATACTAACAACTCTGATGTGAACTCTACTAATTCGACACATAAACCAAGGTGGACTGCAATGGATCTGGGTCAACAACAAAATATATGTGGTATTAAAGTAACTTTTGCAAACGTAGACAATGAGATAAAATTCTTCACACTAGAATTCTCAAATGATGGAAAACAATATACTCCAGCTGAATATTACTCAACAACAGGCACTAATTCGCCTTCAGAAATTTATGACCTAAAAGAAGGGCCTGTTAAGGCTCAATTTATTAAAATAACTGAATTGGATATAACCGATTCAATCGAATGGATATCAGATCTTAAAGTTTTGGGAAACACTGAACTATGAAATCCATTGATGACCTGAAAATTTAGCTCACCAAGTCCTTCTTTTTAGCACTTTGTTGAATTCCGTATAGAATTTATTTTATCTAATAAATAATAGATTTATTGGAATATCCTGTTATTGTTGAAAAGGACGGTATAAAGATCAGACCTGAGAATATGATCGTTGATAAAATGTATTACTGTATTTACGACAACAAAGTCTATATTTTTTACAAAGATGAAGAAGATCTCACGCACTGTTACGAAGTCGATGAACCTCTGGTAGTTCAAGAAATAATCAATAATCCAGATAAATTGGAAGACATTCTGCTAAAGCATTCAAAGGAATGACAAATCAAAAACGTTCTAAAACTACATTGAATCTCTAAAATGTTTAGAATAGCGTTGAAGTGTTAAATAACTTATTGCAAATAATTTATCATGGGAGACACATTCGAAAAAGTAAAGAAAGGCGTTAAGGATACTGCAGAGAAGATTACAGATTCTGCAGAGAAGGTTGCTGATCCTGATACATACACTGGTTCAGACCAAGAAAAGGAAGTTAACAGAGAATATAACGAAGCAGGAGGTAAGGAGCCTATGAAGCCTGAAGATATAGCCGGACATGAACCAACGGCAGTAAAGAGAGATCAGGATACAGAAATTGCTGAGGGCGGTCAAACTGGCACAGACAGTCCTGAGGCACGTGAAAAATATAAGAAAAGTGGAATGACAGACGCAAAGTAAAATAATATTTTG
>VBPR01000002.1:0-8611 GCA_005877345.1 Nitrososphaerota archaeon | reverse complement strand
TTTAGGCCCACCAGTTTAGACTTTATTTTGTAACAACGATTCATTCCCGGTGTCCTTTGAGATTTCGGGCCCATCGGTGTTTTAACTATTTTATATGTTTAGGGTACCACCAAGAACAAGAAACAACCAAGCGACAGACTGACGGCTTTTGAGAGGACCCATCAGTCTGTAATAATCAAATGGGTATTCTTTACGAATAATAGACTTATTCCAGAGATAACTTGCGTAAGGCAGGCTCTTATATTGAGTACCATTTATTTAATCAATTTATTTAATCAAGGAGAACCTATTTTGCAATTGCCGGTGGAATTCTCTCCGTTTGTTTCCAACTCCCACCGGTCGATATTGATCATTTCAAGTTTGACACAGCAAGACCATAAATGTTAGAGTAAATGGGTTTCATTATGACAACCACAAGGACATTCTGCTACTTGTTTAACTAAGTCTTCAGTAGAATTCTCATGATCACATTTAGGACAGTTCATTTTATTATTTTACTAATTACTAGATATAAAATTTCCTACCATGTAGAATTTTAATGATTATTTTATAAAATAATTAGAGTTTTATGGAGAATAACGTTACTAATTCATATATTCTTATAACATTCTACGTAAGCCGTTTTATAGTATGTAGTACACCAAACTATAACGCAACCAGAAACAACTGGTGGGAAATTGGTTGGTTCTTGTTCATTCAAACTATAAATTCCTCCCATCAGTTGTTAATTATTAACTTTAGGGATTTGTTGGGATAAAAATATTTGTATTTCTTAGAACGTTATTGTAAAAATATCTGTGTACTTACATGGTAACGCTAAGAATATCTTAATTTGTTTCCTTGGCAGGCCAATTAAACTACTTTATAGTTTATTGTGAATGATCCAACTAACCCAGAACTCTGACTGGTAGGCGACAGCCTCCATTTGCGTCATGCTCTCCGACCAGTTTATTTTAATCATTTGATATTTTGTTGAAAATATATGAACAACGGAAAACGACCATCATACGTTAGCTGGTGAGTGAGATACCATCGGTGTTGGGGCTTGGTTGGATGCTCAACCCACCGGTGTCTAACGCATATTAAATTTGTAGTCCAATTCAAGTTAATGGAATCTCCATCCACGCCGTTGATACTCATTATCATAGGCGCATCGATTGGTTTCTTTGGAGCAGCCTTGTTACGTATGGTAGATATTTTCAAGAAGCGGAAGGAAAATGTAACGAGTTTCTGAGCATACTCGAATGCAAGCCAGATTTTGTTATATATTGTTACCAATCGGATCTAGGAGAAAACACTAGAATAAATTAAATCAGTTAGATTTAAAGTAGAAATACAATTAAGACATTCATAATTCTGATCACTTTCTTCTATTCGACTTTCCTATCACTTCCCACCAAACGCATTATATAACCTGGTGAACACCAAAATTACAACGTCTAAAGACAGCAACTGGTGGGGCTCGATTGTTTCTTGTTCATTCAAACGGGTTTTTCAACAAACCCATCAGTTGCTAACTATTGTTACTTTAATAAAGATTCGGATCGAAATTCTAATCACGTCATGACTTTTTACCGTAATGAAAAATTAATTTTTTTAACCAAAAATTCATTTAGATTATTATTTATTTATCGAATTGTAAAAATAAGGGTACTGCTTAGAATTAAGGCAATTAGTTCGAGGTTTGGGGTAAATGGCTCAAGTGAAGAAGCGAATTTTGATAGTCGATGAGGAAAAAGACGTAGGTGGAACTTTTGAAACGATACTCGAAAATTATGGATTTGATATAGATTACTTTACAGATCCGGTTCTGGCTTTGGAAAAATTCAAACCAAATCTATATGACTTGACGATATTGGATATTAAGATGCCTGAAATTAATGGCTTCGAATTATATGACGAACTGAAATCAAGGGATTCCAACATCAAGACAATATTTATCACTGCACTGAGTAGCGTGGAGTCTTACAATACTCATAAGAGTAAGGTGTACCCTTTAAAGGGACAAAGACATTTCATGGCGAAACCGGTAAGCAGAAGGGAACTTTTGGAACAAGTTTATTCAATGATAAATTAGCATAGCAAATCAACATCATTCGACTATTCTAAGATTAAAAGGTTCGTTTAGGTAACTGTCGAGAGGTATTGAATTGCAAATGAAGCCGACAAGTTTCCTAGTGAATTAAGAACTTTGGACTGGATATTTTATCAAGTTTGTAGTAACGAAAAATAAAAAATTAACTCCCTATTTGTTGTACTCTAATAGGGTTAGCAAAATCAAAGTTGTGTAATCCGGCCCTTATTGTTGTGTCTGTACATCGAATATTATTCTCCATATAACTTGACCACATAACCTCACAGGTCCTACATTTGAATTCGCCTGGTGGGTTTGCTGGTTTTACTATTCTCCGCATGTTATAATTATAACACATCAGGTATAACAACCTTGCTTGTAATTACATTGATTTAAAGTAAATACAATCACATACCCTACAAGGATGTTTGTTGTCTATTTGACCAAGGTAATACACATGGTGATTTCTTGGATGTAAACAGTACGTGCAAACGTTAGGTTGACTCATTGAAGCAATAGTAGAAGTACGGGGACATAAGTGTTTATAATTCTTAACTAATATTTAGTATCATTTGTTTATCTTTCCACACTCACCCACACTTTCAACAAATGTAAAGTCCTTCTATCCATTCATCACATTCTTGACAGTAACTAATTTTTCCTCATTTGAACCAGCGTCAGAATTTAATAATGTTATTTATCTTCTTTTTATTCGTCCCATTTCTGTTTCTCAAAACACTTGTCACAGTACCTTTCTACTAATTGAGCGCCTTTCATATCATAGCTTACTAATCTAGTGGGAAGTTGAGCACAAAGCATGCATACTCCTCCAGCATATTCTTTAATTGCCTCATATCTTAAACTGTCTGTAGTTTTAATAGATTTTAATATTGAATCTAGTTCTTCCAGTTTTACTTTCTCTATTTTAATTGGTTCAACGATAGGCTTTGGTTTCACTATTATGGGCCTATTCTAGATCTACTTATTTGCCTAATAACATTTTGCATAAATCTTTAGTTGGTTTTGAATTGCCTGGTACAATAAAGAAGAACGCAAATAGCATTTACTGAATTTACTGTGGGGTCAAAATCATTGTGAAGCAAATGTCAGATGGCGAGTCTGACCACTGTCCTGATAATTCACTCTGTATACTTAATAATTAAATTACATTTTGTACTGCCCTAGGAAATGTCTAAGTTTGGACTGGGTAATCTTTTATTGGATCCCCTACTAAACGGGACCAAACAGATATGAATCCATCTGTAATAGGAATTTTTGCATTATTAGCCTTAGGTACAATGAGGATCAATTCAGTTAATGATAAAATTTTACCGGCTTAGTGGCATTAAGAGGTTTTTTGTACTCATCAGATTGCTTTACTTTAATTGAAACACTTGCATTCTAGAATTTTTAGTGTCTGTAACAAAAATTTTACCTGTCTTGTCATTTATTGCAATGTCTTCAGGTTTATTAAGTTCGACAAATCGATGTTTAGATTCAGGCACTGATGGGAGCGATTTCTTCTAATCTGCATCTGCATAGTCTACCTCTCATCCTTCCATCAGGCTTCCAATTTGTAACTCATTGTTATGAAACTGTTAATAGTTATTTTTAACTGTGGTTTTCAGTGACTTATCTTGACTGAATGAGCTAGATTATCTCAAATAGAAAATCGCATAGACTCTTTCCAGCAACACTTAACACATTCATCATACAGTTCTTCCGGGATCTATTATTGTCATTTGGGAGTCTATTAGAAAAATCATTTGATGGCTGACTAGTCAACTCACAATATAAATATCAACAGAACTGGTGGGAAGAATCGAAGTGGATCTGGTTTGTATTCCCGCCAGTCCAATCGTTGAAAATGGTAACTGAATGTGTATACAAAGTATAAATATTTAGTAGAAAACCGGTGGTATAAACATGAAAGCAGACAAGGGAGCTGCCACCAGGGAGACAAGGGAGATGCCATCAGGGTCATTTGCATGATGGTGTTAAAAGACTCTGGGATGTGTAGTCAGGAGACTATAATAACTTGGCTTAACTTAGTTCTCATGACCCAATAAATAAATCAAATCAAGTTTAACTACCTAATAAATATTAAAAAACTATAGACTGTACATGACAACAAACAATAAGACATTCGCACTAGTCTTAGCACTAGCAATCTGCACAGTGACAAGTGGTCTAATAGCAATGCAAATAACGGCTGTATTTGCTCAGGGTAATGTTACTCAAGCAGGAAATCAAACTGGTAACCAAACAGGAAGCCAGTCATCGGCAGCAAATTCGTCAACTCCTCGCTCAACTTCTGGGCAACAATCAGGTACACCAGGATATTAGATTAACTGGGAATTAATATCCCCAAATTTTTTTTGAGTTCCAAAACATATCAAAATGTTTTAAGTACATTTTAAGTACACCAATGGTTTAAGTACACCAATGGGATTAGAGCCATACCCGATAACGGATGATAATAATCCCACCAGCGAACGATGGTGTTCTGAAGTATCTCTACGTCATTCATTCATTGGCAATAAAATCTAAATAAATTTACAAGTGCCTGTGTGACTGGACACGAATGCAGAGAATCCCACCAGCGCCTATTGAACTGCAGTAATTCAGATCTATGAAACAAACTATAAATTAATTTTAGTAAGGACCGGTGGGAGGAGTTGGAAACAAACGGAGAGAAACCCACCGGCCATTGAACTACTGAACTTAATCAAGTACATCTCACTAAATATAAGAACCTGCCTTACCTAAGTTATCTCTCGAATAAGTCTATTATTCGTTAATACAAACTTGATACAATATCCAATCAAGAATTCTTCGTTTGCTATGCAATCTATCGGCCTCTAATATTGAATAGGTTTTATTTATCTACAGTATAATGTCACTAATTCTAGATTCAATATTGTCACAAATAGGAATATCGGGATTGTTCATATTTTCTAAAACCCAGTTTATTAATTCAATTCTTTTCGCAAGATCTCTTTTGTAAGTACTATCCTCTTTTTCTATATCGATCCATCTTTTAGATTGTTGAATTTCATTTTGTAATCTTTGTTCTATGCTCATAGAATGAATTGGAAGTATGAGGATTTAATGTATCAAGCAACTATTAGGGTGGGAGACTGGTCTACTATGTCTTCAAAAGATAATTGAAAGGTATATGCATCATTAAGTCAATATTCTATTATGTCTGAAGAAAGGATCGGAGATAAGTTCCTTCGGAAACTCTATGAAAAGACGGTTACTAATGGTATTGAGAGTATTGACAAAGATGAGATTGGAAAAGAAATCGGAATAATAGATGTGCAAATGGATAATCTAGTAGACGAATTGAGTTCTGAAGGTTATATAAAGAAAATAGGTAGGACTAAAATTTACTTAACCGTCGATGGAAGAAAGAGAGCAGAACTATAGATTATTTTACATTCTAACCTTTCAGACTTAATCAACCAAAAGAAATGGTGGAAATGAACAAGACACATACAACCAATGGTCCACCGGCCCTAATGAATGGTTGCGTTATCATGTTATCTCCAACAAATTATAAATTATTTCAATAAATGGAGAGACGTGAGTGAACTAACTTGTGCACGTATAAAATCTATTTAAAATATAAAATTCATAATTACATAATGGAAAGTATGAAATGCGACCATTGTAAGAAAAATATCCATTCTCTAATTCAATTTTTTAGATATTTTCGTATCTAATGATTGCTATCATAAGCTAGTTTCTAAAGTATACTATCCAAATGCTAAGGAAGCATAAAAGATTATTAGGTTTTGCAATTTATATAAATTCTACGACTTTTACATATGCCTATTTAATTAACATCTAATTGATCTCTTACTCTTTGGTATAGTCTATTCATTGTCACAGGTTTTTCAATAGTTGAGTTTATCACTGCTTCTTTCATATATTGCTGATACAATTCCTCTTCCTCAAAATTATAAGCACTCATCAATATCGTTCTCACTTTAGGATTCAAAGTCTTTACTTTTTTGAGTAATTCTAATCCATTAAGACTTGGCATTCTTAGATCAGAAATAACTAGTGCATAGTTCTCATTGTTCTCTGTAAAGTGTTCAAATGCCTTGACTGGGTCGGTGAAAGAGAAAACTGAAATTCCATCAATATTTTGGCGCAAAGCCTCGTGAAAGAATATAGCAGTACCTAAGTCATCATCTACTACACTAACAATTATCTCGTTGTTAAACAAGTATTATACTCCGATACCATCTAAACCCCGTATTATTCCACCCAAGCAATTAATTGATAGGACCGCCCTATAGTTAAGTTTTTATCCTTTACTTATTGTTGGTATACTGATTGGTCGATCAGTAATACTACGAAAAACTTTTCTATTCCCTAAAGAAATAGCATTTGATATGTTGGACAGGTTCTTAGAAGAGGATCGTGCCTTCTTCAATTTACACTAATACTCTCAAACATGACAACTAGCATACGAATTTGAGCACAAATATGTCGTTAAAGACGACATTTAGCCTCCATTTGGTTTTTATTTTCATTTATATTTTACATACAAGTTTTAAATAAGCCAAGAAAATTTTCTAATTTTATTATCTAATTATGATCAATTAAATATAAGGTGTTAAAGCCTGATGGGAGGTTGAATTGGGGATATAATAACCAATCCCTTCGTCCCATAGGGCTTTTAAAAGAAGGGATATAATTATGACGGAATGGAAAATAAATAATTATTTTAATTATAAAGATTGTAACTTATCTAAAACTGAATTTACGATGGTAGTCTTGATTGATTTAAATCTATCATAAAGTACAGTACACTAACAACATATGAGAGTTTATATACGTTAAAATTAGGATTTATGATTTGCTCTAATAACATGACTTCAAGGGCTGAAACGAGAAGGGCAAGTAATGAAATCTTGATAGGAAAGAAGCCCTTGATGACATATGTGACTGCAACATTGGTTCAACTAGCAAACGAACCAACAGTTCTTGTAAAAGCCAGAGGAAGAAGTATAACCCGTGCAGTAGACGTAGCACAAATTATTGTTAAGCGTATGGGTAATATAGGATATAAAATTGGGCGTGTAAAAATAGATTCACAATTAATTCAATCTGAAGACGGTAAAGAGCGAAATGTTTCAACAATAGAAATAGAGATATCAAGGTAAAGTTTTGACTTTAATTTAGGTAATTTTGTCGAGGATCAATTGAGAACAATATAGATTTGAGACTTTACCTTTTTTCCAATTTTTAAAATTTGAATGCAGGATTAGCTATTGACAAGGCAATCTTAATCGTTTTAGAGGAGGAACCGGAGAATTTGGTAAAGGCTATTTCCGCTTGAAAAAAATACTCACATCAATGGCATGGCTGGATATTCCAGTAAGTACAACTCAGTCAGTATGGTTTCAGCAAGTGCGGTAGTAGCAGGTCTATATTATCATAGTCTTCTGATATTCATGTAAATAAGCCAATACAGTTTATAGAAAATAAATATATGATTTATATTCAATAAATGGTAACAGAATATTCTCTTCCAAAAATATCATCAATTAGTTTATGAATATGTTTGATATCCCTATAAAATCTAATTTCCGACATATCAGTTAAATCTGAACATATTTCAAGAACAAAAAATCCTGGTGTTCTCTTATTTATAAACATCTTCTTCTTCGTATTCTTAGTTGACTCTATTCGTACTCCCTCATCAATGTCCAAATTTAGTAATTCATGTGATAATTTTTTTGAAACCATTACTATTGAGGGCAATGATGATTCAAAGCTAGTAACCTTTGAATTTTAATCTTGTCTTTTTAATATGGATGATGGTCGTTAACTGTTGTTTTCAATTAAGATTTCTCAGATGAAATTAGCCCTTCATTTTTAGATATAAGAATCTATTAAAATAGAATTCAAACTATTCTCATAAATAATGCGATTAGCTGATTATCTGAATAGGTCTATTAGTCTATTCTGGAGCAGAACGTAATTTCTATCAAAAACTATTCCGACATATTTTATTTTTCCTTTCTGAAATACTAAATAATGTTTGTCCTTTCATATGGAAATCTACCCTCCCTGTACGCAATTGAAATTTCATCAGGATGAATAAATAAAGGCATTTTGGAGACCTTCAGATTTTTTCTCTCTCGCATGTGATTTAACAGTTTGATGACAAGTTCTAAATCATGATCCACATTAGGTAATTCAATATTCTCTTTAAAAGTGATATTTTTAGTAGTTCCATATTCAGGGGACCTTATCCATGCTATTCTATAGACAGTGGGAAGTTTGGTCCAATTATCGTTGAATTCTGAAATTTCAGAAAGAAGGTTTTGGATCTCCGCTACAGACGTTTTTAGATTTGATTCAATTTGTCTACGTTGATTTAAAATTATTTTTGAAATTTGCTCTTTGACATCTTCAATATTTTTGATCTGTTTGTTGTACGATAACAACATAAGGTTACAGGATTATTGCAACATTACATAAACATTTACGATTTGCTACTGAGATTTAGCCATA
>VBPR01000001.1:4617-12640 GCA_005877345.1 Nitrososphaerota archaeon | reverse complement strand
TTATAGGTATTGCATTGATAACTCCGTCTTTATTATATTTGCTTTGACTGCTCACGACTTTTACGAATCTATCGAATAATTCTTCGTCAGTATATGAATTTACTAATCTCGACATGTCATGACTCCAGCCTCTAATGGAGTACCTGTTACCATAAGTAAGACCACCTTTTTTGCTGGTTTGTAGACAGTCGTCTTGATTTGATTGATTTGATTGTTCTTTCAACCCGTCACACCGTAAAAATGTAATGGGACTGCTGGCAGTCCTAGCCAAATCATAGTATTTTGCTATTATATTGATGACATTCTTATCACTAGAACCCTCATTAAAGGGGTAAGCAAAACTTGTCGCATTTATTCCATGATCTTCAAAACATTTTTTCGATTGAGCTACCTCAAATGACACACCTTTCTTTGATAATTTCTCAAGATGCGCATGATTCATGCTATGAGATCCGATATCATGTCCTTCTTTGTATAATGTTTGTATATCTTTCCAACTCATGTATCCTTTTTTATTGTCCAGATAATTACATACAGCATAGAATGTAGCCTTGAACCCATACTTGTCAAGTATTGGTTTGGCTTGGGTATATTGACTCTTACGACCGTCATCAAAATTTAAAATAACTACCTTGTCGCCTGGTACAGTTTTGGACGCAGATTGTGCATGTATTTCAATAAAGTCAAATTGTTGAATGCAAAGAGGTAACAGAAGGATAACCAAGGTTGATAGCAGACAGACATATACTCGGACAAAGTTTATCTTCTGATTGTCTGTCAATAATCAAACATTCAAGAAACCTTGACGGATTATATATAGGTAAGCTTTATAGTGCAAAACAGGCCATCTACTGACTGGATATCAATATGTTTTTGGAATAATTCTATCCCACCGAACCTGAATAATATTGATACTATTGATACTATAAGTGGGAGCTTACCTAACAAGGTTTAAAATTTAATCATTTAAAAGTTACTTTACAAACTGGCTAAGAATAGTCACAAATTTGAGTGATTCTAAATATAGTGTCAAATTTGGTACACAAATCAATCATGTTATGGTTCCAAAGACTTGTTTATGCAATTCCTATTTTTTTGGGTAACTAATTGTTATCAGAACAAAAGCTAAATACAAGTTACTATAACCCTACTACACGCAAGGCACAATCCAGATTTGCCCGCCGTAAATTTGTGTTCTAATGTAGTATGCGCATGCGCATTGTGTAAGGATTATTCCCCAGTTTGATTAGCTCCTAAATGTTGTATAGCAGTTCCATGTACAGTAACTGTCACGGAATATTCTCCTCGATCAAAATTCAGTGTTTCGTTGGATGTATTAACTAACACAATATCCGTAATAGCTTTGGGCAACAAAGCGTGATACAGACAAGAATTTCCTTCATCAGACAAATCTAATCTTCTGCCATCAAGGGTACCGTTATTGATTTCTTTACCTACTTCCAATGACTTTAGGTTAGGAGCAATTCCTGTTGCTATAGTTACTTTTGGACTCCCATCTTGATTACAGGGAATTTTCATTGCGATATGACTGTGTCCCTCTACACTCGTAGCAAAGGGAGTAACATCCATCAATAAAATGTAATCTCCGTTAACCAAATCTCCTGTCAACGGAATATGTTGTGAAATAACAAGATTATCTAAGATATGTTTCGCATGTTGTTGCATTGTCATATTGTTCATTGGAGTCGACAAAGGCTGCGCATTTAGGCTGGCTATACTAGGAATGCCAAGTATAGCTAAAATAGCAAATATAAAAATAAAATGCATCGAATTAAATTTACTCTGCACTGTTTATAATTGCAGATTCTGCATTATTTAAATTTAAAATTGGACAATTATACTTCGAAATAAAAAGGGATATGCTATAAGTCAGCACACCACGTTGGTTGTTTAGCCTGTACTGTTATCCATTGACATATTTCCCATGGATGGTGCTGGTTGTTAAAGTGGCATGCTTCCATCAACGTCTATCACAAGTGCGGCAGTTGGTCCAAATTTTACTTCATTGTCTGTTAGGTTTTGTAGTGCTATGTCAGTAATCGTAATCAGATTAATTACGGCCTACAGGGTCTGATTTAACATCTACATGGTATATACACATTGTTTCTGGCTTAGATAATTCCTTAACTGCTTCCAAATCTGCAGGCTTTAATGCGGGTACTTGACCAATAAGCACTTTGAGGGGCGCTTCTGATTTACTATCACAAGGAAGCTTTGCAGCAATATGACCCAGCTTTATCAGATACGGTCTAGTATCGTACAAGTGAATGTAATCTTTTGAAGAAAGTGTCTTACCCTCGAGCAGAATGCTTTGAATCCCTTACCTCGGTTTCTCTTACCTCGGTTTCTTCTTGAGCATTTGAATATTGCAGTGTACTTGCAAATATCATCGATGTTGATCCCACGGCCGCCCGAATTATTGTTACCAAAATTTGTAAATTAGTATAAGGTTTAAAATTTAATAATTGAAATGTCAAATTACAAATATATGCCCTTTAGCAATAGTCACGCATACAGCTTTAAGTAGTTCGTTGGTTCGTAGAAAAACCATGTCTAAAATACAAGTGAGCGCCAGGATGAAGATTCGAGACAATATGTTGGAAGGATTCAAACAACAAGCCAACGAGTGTATCAAGCAGGTAAAGGAGAAGGACTCTGGAACACTTCAGTATGATTGGTTTCTTAATGAGCACAAGAACATGTGTGAAATTCGTGAGACATATGAAAATTCTGAGGCACTATTGGCGCATGTAACCAATCTTCGTGAACCATTACGTGTGTTGTTTGAGAAATATGCCACCGACCATACCGTCACAATTTATGGAGAGCCTTCGGCTGAACTCTTAAAAAATGCAAAAGCCAGAGGAGTTGACATAACGATTTATTCATTTCTGGAAGGAATTTAATCGGGGTAAACCAATATCCACATTATTTCATAATATGTTACTATTTTGCTTTCATCAATACTTATCGGATCACAAAATTAGTGGTACTGTTATTAGTTCCCCCGAACCCGAATAAAATTTACATCTTTTCAATATAATTGTTGTAAATATCATAATATAATATAATGTAAACTTTGTTACTAAGTTAATAAATTAATTGTTATCCAAGTCATTCGATCTAGGTAAAATTTGATTTAATGTTTATATCAATAGCTGTGGAAGTCATTTTATCTATTTGACAAATATTGCATGAAACTAGCAGTGAATGTTACTATGAAATACGCTGCGCCTATTCCTACCAAAATATATATTAGTTTTCTTAATTTGGACATCTTATTAAATCATTTACTTTATCTCCATAGGCGTCGTTAAATTTAAATCCTTATCCAAGTCCATGCCTAAGTTCAAATCCCCTGGCTCCAGACCAAGGTTGTCTCGCCTTACCACTTGAAAATGGATTACATAAACTAGTGTATTGGATCCCACCGCATTCGGACCGACGTAATCTTTGTATTGGATCAACGACCTGTTCTTTGAATAAGGAACAACCAAAACCACTGATTATTCTTCAATCTGTTTTATGTTGATCCATATAGGGTAGTTCACTTAAGATCTCTATCCTACTGCTTTTATGCCATCGATTTAATTTTCTTTTGCTCTCCTATGGAGTACTGCTCCTATCATTACAAATATTTTTTTCATTTTGCTATCCGTTAATTTGTAGTAATTCCAGCGGTTACCACTGAGGGAACTAGATACGAGCATTCGATTAATTTATTGTGAACACAAATGGTTTCGTGACGTTACCAGGCTGCCTATTCTCTGTCAGGTAATAAACAGTGGCAGTCGCTGGAGTTTTTCCAACCTTGATTGCTTGATATATTGTCCCAGAAGCTGGACCGGCTACTGTAACCTCCTGTCCTGGGTTTAATTCGAATGGGGGTGATGTCGCGGTGCAGCCTTGACTATGTTTTATTACCACATTATTAGACATAAAGAACGCCGTTAAAGGTGAATCGCAAAGCCCAGCAGGTAACAGTATCTTGTTTGGTGAATTATTAACTACTGTTGATAATATTTCAAATTTGCTGCCAGTCTTTACATTTACTGGCGAAGGATGAGTGTTTATTAGGTCAACTCCAGAGCCTGTTGCATTTGCGGTCGAGTTGGGTTTCAAAGATTGTGAATATGCATATCGATCTTCGTCCATTGAAAAACTGAGGATAGTAATGGTTATGAGTGTGACTAATAAGGGTAACTTGATGTCCTGTTTTGGTTTGCAAAATTGCATGAAGCATTATATTTACTGAACTATTTGTGCTTATCCCTAGCGTGTTGGATTGTTTGGCTTCATAGAAAAGATTGGTAAAGAGAATTCGAATTTTCCCAAAATAGATGTCGCGGATCGTACTCTCAAACGCTAACAAATTCAAGCGTTAATTCGCGGACGAATGACATCAGCAACCGCCTTGGCAATAATAGTATAGTATTGCTTACGAGCCATCTTGCATTGTTCAATTTGGATACCATCTCATTCCTATATAGTAGATAGTTTAGGTTTGACAGAAATCATAAAATAAATCGGAATGGGAATAAGATAATTCGTACGGTCTAAGAAAGCAGACATGCTAAACTAATAAAAATAATAAATAGCAATCAGCAGAACTCGAGTACATGGAAGGTCCGAATCCCATCGAACCCGAATAAAATTTGCATATTTTTGATAACTTTTTTGCATTTATTATATTGATTATAAAATGATACTAGTTCTTATGTACAAATTAATCATAAAGAAACACCTGAAAATATGTATCCTCAAGATCGAGATTAATTATAATTAGACAATAACAAATAACTAAAAACGCCATTCGCAACAATAGAGTATGTAATCTAGATACCTGCAAAATGTCTAAAAGGAGACCAAAGATCATTTCCATAGAAACACTGTAAACGTAAATCCTAAATAATTTGTATGTGATTATATATTGGCAATCTATGACTCAGCAACAACTGTTAAGACAAGAATCATCTGTTTCTCAAACTCTACGTACATATAAGAAGCAGTTAACACAGAACATCGAGCGAAATACCCATGTGCCCAATATTATTACCATTAGTCAACAGTCGAAACAAGAATTATCTATTTCCCAAATAATACGTACATACGGAAAACGGTTTAAACAGATTAGAAAGCAATACACCGACGGACTTGGAGGCAGATGCGTTATGGGAGTCATAATGTCTTATTACGGTTGGGACGGCAAATGCATCACTAACGCGGAAAGAAGATTATATGCTGCATTAGTTGCATTGAGACAAGCCGGCATCAGTAAAGAATTATTGATAGAACTGAATGATTCTGGTGCAACATTCGACGAGATAGCTGATTATCTAGACAAAAATTGCGGGTCGGCATATAAGAATAGATAATCGTCGAACCCATGAGCTCGATGGTGTTCGAAGATGGTTTCTATCATCCCACCTGCTTGCAAATCTCCAAAATGTTGAATAAAGTAATACCGAACTTAAGTAGTGGGTTCGTAAATCGTAATTCTAGCATTATCAGTCCCACCGAACCCGAATAAAATTTACAATTCTGAGATTTTTGTAAAGATTATAAGATATTGCTGATTATGTAAATTTATTGAGGCATAACCAATAAAATTTAGTCTGATAATCGACTCATTGTATATATCAATTCAAAAGATCATCTGGGATGAATTTGATGTCGAGCATTTAATAAGGCGATCTTATGTTTCTTGACGATAGATAATAACTTGACTAACTAAATTTTTTGTTTGAATTTAAAACTTTAAAAGAACTAGTATTATATTATGTATATGAATTATCAGAAAACTCATTCTGATATAATGAAGCTTGATCCAAAAATTAGGATGGTGACCATATGCGATTCGAGTGGAAAGATAATGTTTTCCGACCATAAGCCTGGAGTTACCAATCTGTTAACACCAGATGAAAGTAAGAAATCTCTTGAAATGGCTGTAAATGCATGGAAAACAAGGAGTCAGCTTGAGGACAAAATAGGAAAGGGTCACTATGTGTTGGCAGAATATGATAAAATAAAGAGAATAACTATGCCCTATGCTGAACATCTTTTGTATATTACTACTGAAGTGGAAGCTGATCATTCCAGAATACTTGATGGCATTCGTAAAATAGAATCAGGTTAACTAAATAACTATTTTGATATCATGTCATAGTATCAGCCATGGCAACTATGATTACATTGCATATATTGTTATGATTATAAACTACAAGCAAATTTGTATCCAATCTTCTCTGAACAGTCAATATTAGTATTGATAAAAAGAATAGAACTACTTGTTATAAAATTTGCAAAATATGAATTCATACAACAAAACTAAAAAACTCAAAAAAATGGAACTATGATAGTAACCACTCATTTACCTTACACCTCTCAAAGTCTAATTTCTTTTTGTATGATTCGTCAGATGGTGGTTCAAGAAGAGTATAAGGACCATCTTCATGGAAAAAATCCGTAGCAATATATCCTGCCTTCTCATTTCCAACTTCCATAAAACAGAAACCCTTGCCATCGAATCGTGACGATGAGTATTTGTTTTTATCATTTTTGATATCATCAACTATTTGTTGGCTAACTACTTTTGCCTGAGCTTCTGCAAATACTCCAGCTTTAGGAATAGCTACATTTTCGTTCACCTTAATTTCAGTTACATCTCCTATTGCAAATACATTTTCAAAATGTGTCCTAAGACTGAACTTGTCGACATTAATCCAATTTTGTCCATGCGTTATAAGACCAGAATTCCTTATTACTTCAGGTACTTTGTGAGGAGGAATCCCTATAAGTAGATCATAATTTTCCCGATTTCCGTTTTCAAACTCTATTTTTTCCATATTCAGTACTGCCTTTATTTTATGCAATGGGTGGAAATTGATATGGTTATGATTAAGCAAGTTAATAACATCCTGACTCACTTTTGCTCCAGCTACAGGTAAAGAAATCGGCGTTGGTGTATAAATATCGATCTCAATTGAGTCTCTTGTATCATTCTTAACTAAAATATCATTTATTAGTAAAGATGTCTCATACGGTGCTGGGGGGCACTTATATGGAATAGATGTTATACAGATTGCTATTCTCCCCTTCTTTAAGGAAAGTATTCTTTCTCTTAGTTTTGTAACTTGCTCTGCATCATACAGATTAAAGCCTCCATTTTCTAAAAATCCGTTGACTTCTTCAAATGAGTATTCCGCACCTAAAGCTATTATTAGATAGTCGTATTTTAACTTAAGATTTGATTCTCTAATTGTAACAGTCTTTGAGGCAATATCAATTCCCGTTACCTTATCATTTAGATACCTAATTCCTTTATTTTCTAGTCTATTCAAATCAATTTTAGAATCTTTGAATGTTCTTATTCCACTTAATATCCATAAATTTACAAGTCCCATCATAAAATAGTCTTTTTGATCGATAATACGAATCTGGTATTGTACCGATGGTGATAATGAAGAAAGATTTTTCTGCAATAAATTAGCAGCAGTTAACCCTCCAAATCCTGCTCCTAAAATTAATATACGTTTTCCCTCTGAAGACAAGTAGCAAAATGAATAAAACCAGGTCTAACGTAAAAGGATTTTTTCATTATTGCATGATCGGAGCCCTTTTACTCTAATTACTCCATAATCAAGTTGACGGATACAGTACTAAAAAAGAAACGAGTCACAATATAGCAAACTAGGTGTGAGCATGGGTTACATACATTAGTGTATTGCATCCCACCGAACCCGAATAAAATTCATATGTTTCTAACCTATTTTTTGTAAATATTCTAAATAGTATAATTTTAAGTTTGTTACTATTAATATAATAAATATTAGCATTCAAAAATAATGAAATCAAGACCAATTATAATAACCACTTTCTTGCAAATCTCAAATCATCGAATCAATGCCAACTACTATCACTTCTCAAAATGCTAAGTGCTATTTGATTCCTTTACGCAAACTCAAGACACTAGTTACCAGTATCATCACCATTGTTATTGTTG
>VBPR01000001.1:0-4545 GCA_005877345.1 Nitrososphaerota archaeon | reverse complement strand
AATTCTTTGGCTTCAGCTTCCGTGAATTTACCTGTATTCACAAGTTCATTAATCAAATTGTTTTCTTTACCATCGTTGGAAGTTGATGTATCACCAGAAGAACCATAAATAGTTTTCACCGTGTCTTTTAAGATACCCAAGTACTTGGTGGGCACTAATTTTCCAGTCTTATTAGAAACCAAATTAAAACTGTCCGTATCTACAGGCTGATAATCCCACCTCCAAAAAGCTGTGCCCCATACTCCTGCTTTCTTTAGAGCGCCGAGTATCTGTTTCGCATCAGTTTTCGTAAGCTCACTCTTATCTGGGTTGAGTTTGGTGATTCCTCCTTCCTTTGTCCTCACAACGTTGTTCCACTCCCCAATGTATAAGGGCACTCCAGTTTTATCACTTGTTTTCAAAAACAGATTAAATCTCTTCTCCTGGTACCCATCTCCGTGAGGAACTGCGTAGACACTTACTTTGAAAGCAATATTCTCCTTATTTGAAGGTGCCATTTTTGCCAGGTTTTTTGGTGAAATATTAATTGGGCTATTCAAGTCAACTGGAACGTTCATACTGTAGACTATCGTCTTACTGGTGATATTTCTTAACTCCTTAGTTATAAAGGAATTAAATTTTCCTATTTTAGACCATTGATTTATTTTGTCAACATGAGGCTCGCTTAGGATCTCATATCCTAACGTACTTGAATGATTATCGACTGCCAATACTATTTTCTTAAGAAAATCTGCCATTAGTGTCCAGCCATCTTTTCCTTGTTTATCTTTGACAGATCTGTTCCACCAGTCCGCCCAAAAGACTTTTGCTGCTTTATCTTGAGTATTACCGCCACCGCCTCTGGAATATTTTGGATTATCTTGAAACAGTGAATAAGGAAAACCTGTTGCTTTGATTTCTAGCCATGAAGAAGTATGCCATTGATGATTGTCATAAATGATTTTCACTCCGTACTTATCTGCTGCATTGGCTACTGATTGTATTTCCTTCATGAAAGCCTCGGGATCCCGTTCATAAGCCTCCCAATAGAACACGAATCGGACATGATTCAATCCCGCTCCAGAAATCTTTTTTAAGCTATCCTCAATGTAGTCCTGGGGAGCTGAAAGCGAACCGTTGTCATTCTGTTTCATAGTGACAAAAGCTCCTTTCATGACAACCCCATTGATGGGTCGGCTACTATTCAATTCACTTGCCGATGCATAGGAGCCTAAAGAAGTAGCGCTGATAAAGACGATGGCTAGAAGAAAAGTCAAAATCATTGCGCTACTTGCTAAAGTCAAAGCAATACGAATAAGAATTCGAAGATTTAATATGTATTACTGATTCCTTATTCACGACTTTATGTCTGAGGGTGGCGTTTGATTTTGATGGTGAATATCTATCCAGCAATTTGCCAAAAACTCTATAGGTGCTTCTATCTTTCTTGTCTATTGTAGTTCCACCAAAAGTAAAGAATACACCATGTGAGATACCTATTTTTTTGTTTATGTTTTTCTTCATGCATGCATTAGCGCTTTTTTGTGATACTTTTATATTACTTTTGTTGATCCTTATGTTTCTGATGGTTCAAAACAAAATAAAGATGAATATTGGTGATTTAATTTTGGTCACGTCGTTGTCAGTCATTTTGGTAATAATGTATTCAGCGGAAAGTAACTTATCCGAATTTTCTGCTAGTGCCTTGCCGGCTTATGATACGGGTAAATATTTTGTAAATATACAAGACGATTCTGAGAACGAACTGGGAGCACCAACTTCCTCGCTAGGTCAAAACTCAACAACTGGGAGTACAAACCAAACTGTGAGCAGTCTACCGGCTGAGGGTACTACAAATGGTGCAATGAGTAATGATACCGGCGAAGAAAATCTAAATCAAACTAGCGAATCATCTTCGTCTTCGTCAGCCGAGTCACAATCAAGCCAAAATGCCAACCAGAGTGTAGAATCTCAAAACCAGCTCCAAGCCAATCAGAGTACGGAGATTCAAAATCAGATTCAAAATAACCCACAAATAAAAATCAACAACACTCAAACTAACAATATCCAACTACAACAAAAGCTGGAAAGTTTAATTATAGAAAGGGAGGGTGAAAAGCCTATTCCATTAGAAGAACAAAAAAGAATAGAAACTCGGGACGTAATTGTCATCAAGGAGCACAAAGCGCTGACAGGTCCAAATTGCAGAACAGGCAACGTCCTTAGTGGCGCCTCGAACGAGAAAGATCTTAGGGTCTTAAGCGAATGCCAAGATGCAATAGGAGTAGTAAAGCACACCAAAAAGATGGATGACGGTGATTACAAGTTTTTCTTGGACGTAGATAAAAAATATGATTTCCTGCTCAACGACAAGAATAGAGAAAAAACAGATGGATTTTTGGTAGTCGAAATCGTGCCTAAAGACCAAGACATTGCAGGTGTAGATCTTCCAAAATCAGGTGACCAGGTGCACGTATGGGGTGGGTAGCAAAAGAATAGGACTCAGATTGATATCATAATCAGTGAGGACTATGCACTAGTTATTTCTGATCTAAGAATGCCTCTTAATTGCTTGGAATTACTCAAAAAAGTAAAGACTTTGAATCCTAAAGTGAGAACGATATTGATGAGTGCTTATAATTTTGAGGAAGAGGAATTGTACCAGAAATATAGGTTTAATTTATTTTTAAAATAATTTCATTCATCTTTGTTTCAATATGATCACAAATCTGAATCTCACTATTTTTCATATTTTCTAGAACCGAATTTATTAACTCACTTGTTTTCGCTAGGTCTCGTTTGTTAGTACTATCATCTTTTTCTATATTGAACCAGATTTTTTTGATTGTTCGATTTCTTGAACTTACGTTTGTTCTATTCTCATAGATTGTATTAGCAATATGAGGATTTAATAAAGTAAGTGCTTTGAAGAGGGGGGATCACGAGAAATGGATAATAAGATCTTGCTAGCACCTGTAGAAAGTAGATGAAGTCTAAGAAAATAATAATGCGCATTTTACCAGTAATAGTGTTAATTTTAGCAACCAGTTTACTATTAACAGGAGTACTTGGCGTTTCGTCTACTAATAATACTAATTCCAGTTCTAATTCTAAATCAGTATCATGGATATACGATAGCGGTCTCACTGGAATTACGGTTACTGACGTTAATATCTCGAAAGATACGTCCAAAGATTCAGGTATAACTGTAACAGGATTTATCGAGAATAAAGATCCGGATGCGACAAAATTGGCTGTTACCTTAAACTTACATATGTATGATAAGACTAAAGAACTTCTAGGCGTTATTCCGGCCCATCCAGCAGACATACTTAAGCCGCTTCAGAAAATCCACTTTGTGGTAAAGGATCCTACCCGTCAGACTGCAATAAATCTTGATCATGTATATCTTCAAGTTCGGGCCTTTGATTGCAGGACCGCGAGTGTGAAAAATGTGGGATGCTTTGGGCAAACGGTTCACGTAACTAAAAAAGATACAAATGATACAGAAAAGAAACTGCCTTTGGTTAAAACAACACTTCCAACTGGAGTATTTGATAGTAAAGCGTTGAGTGCAAGTAATTTAAGTGCAGTCGGAAACGGAGATTCATACGATATTCTTGGTAAGATCAAGAATAAAAGTAATGAAACAAAGCAGGGAATTAATCTAATCGTAGAAACATACAATTCTACCAATCATCTGGTGGGAGTAGATCAAGGTTATCCTATTTTTACCACATTAAGACCTAACGAAGAATCACCATTTAAAGTTAATACTAATGTTCCTAGATTGTCTAATGACCACTATGTAGTATCTGTTGGTGCATTAGAATCTGCTAATTATCAGCCCTTCCTTAATACATCTTTAAGCACTAATACTACCATCAACAACAATAATAGTTCAAACGCTGTTTTGGGGAGCCTGTTCCTAATTGGTGAAGATAGATTAGCAAGTTATAACCGAATCAATGAAACGTATACTGAAATATTGTATGTAGGTAACAGAACAATAATGCCTACACAGGGTGTTACTACTGCACCTATAAATGCAACAGAGACAGGAAAACTAAAACTCAAAACCCAATCGAATGGTATTACTCTTGTTGAAGGACAAAGCATTCTTGTGACTAAAGGAGGAGTTGGTGATAATATTAGTGCCACAGGACAACAAGAAAATGCAACAGCGATTCTACTTGACCTAAATGGCGTGAGACCTGGCGATCCACGAATTTCAACTGGGGTGGCATTTTTCAGTACTAACTCAACTGGCAAACTAGCCTTCCTTGATAAAATGATAGCGATATATCAAGTTAAAGCCTCTCCGGGGGGAACGGCTATTAAAATGTGGGAATGGAAAGGTGCTGACATCCTATTTGGAAATGAATCTTTGAAAGTAAAATAATATCGATATAATATCACTCTAATAATAATCACATCGTAATATAGACAAATAATTCTATTCCATTCTTGTAGTTCATCAATAATCTGTCGATTCTTGTAGTTCATCAATGTACACTAATTCTCAAATATTAGACAATATGCATCGAATTAAGCGTGATTCTGTCT
>VBPR01000064.1 GCA_005877345.1 Nitrososphaerota archaeon | reverse complement strand
GAGTGCGGCACGTAGCTTCTGGATGTATTCATCAACTTCAACTACCTCTTTGCCACGCATATGACCACACCTTTTTGGCCAAACTTGATCCTCAAGAAAGATGCCTGCAGCCCCATATGCTATTAAATCATTTACTATTTTCCAAACGGTGAGGGGATTACCATACCCAGTGTCTACGTCCACTACCACGGGAAGATTAACAGATCTGATTATTCTTCTTGCATTCTCAATATTCTCTCCTGCATTTAGAAAACCAAAATCCGGCATTCCTAATAATGACGCAGCAGACCCATACCCAGTTTGAAATATTGCTTGAAATCCTACATTTTCGGCAACCTTTGCACTTAATGCATCAAAGACTCCAGGAAGGACAATAATCTCATTTCTCTGATTTAATTTCTCTTTTAGTAATTTTTTCTTGTCTAAACTCATATTTTGTTCTAAGAATTCCAGATTTATTTATCTATTCTAATTGTTGCTCTTTTGTCTGCTCAGTAATTTCATAAGTGCCGTCAGAAAGAGTGTTCAACTTGATCTTACAATTTCTACACTCATAGTAATTGATCTGCTGATCGTGCATTATAGATCCATTCAACCATATCATCAGAGTACCGCATGAGGGACAATTCATTGTCATGATATTGGGTTAATTGATGTCATTAATATTTATTTCAAATAATTTAACATCTAAATATTTATGTTCTCGAACCTTGATGATTGATAATTCTACCTATACTAAACAAATTTTTCCATAATATTTCCAATGCACTTTGTCGTCTTTTTAATCAAGTCTATTCGAGCAAATTCGTTTGGCGAATGAATTCCACTGTATTTGTAGGTGCAACCAATGCCTACGCATGGGCATTTCAATATTTTGTTAAAATACCACATAGGTCCTGTGCCTGCTGATGATATACTTTTAATGGCCTTACCATATTCCTCTTTGGCGCACATTTCAACTAGTTTTACAAATTCATTATTTACTGGAATTCTACACGCAGGTTCACCATTCAAATATTTCAGCTGGATGTCTTTGAATCCATTATTATCAAGGTACTCCCTTAACAATTGAAATTGCTTCTGGGGCATCATATCAGGGACGAGTCTAAAGTCAAGTTTGGCCATAGCTATACTCGGAAGCACAGTTTTCGAGCCCTCACCAATATAACCTGAAAACAAACCGCTAATGTTAGATGTTACTCCTCCCACGTACTCTCTTTTTATTTTTTCAATATCTTCTTCATTGAATATTTTACTTAGTCCATAATTCTTTTTAAAGTCTGAAATATCAAATTCTTCCTGTCTGACACATTCAAGTTCCTCGGGCAAAAAATCCCGGATATCGTTATGCCAATTTTTAATGGTTATAAATCCATTCTCATCCCGTATGGTTTTTAGGGCATGAACAAGTCGCCAGGCAGGATTTTCAACTAGGACTGCCATACTAGAATGAAGATCGGCATTAGCGGACACCGCATGTAATTCGACAC
This sequence comes from Nitrososphaerota archaeon, assembly GCA_005877345.1. Classification (GTDB taxonomy): domain Archaea; phylum Thermoproteota; class Nitrososphaeria; order Nitrososphaerales; family Nitrososphaeraceae; genus TA-21. The sequence goes on along the minus strand of VBPR01000064.1, from coordinate 15,266 downwards.
AAAGCAAACCCTTCATCCCAAGACTGATAATGGGTCTTTCATGTTCGTCCACGTAGCCAAACTCCCAAATTGTAGCATCACATGAGAATTTTTCTCTATATTTTGTCAAATATTCTTCAAGATGAGAGCTACCAATCTCTTCCTCACCTTCTATTAAAAACTTGACATTACAAGGAACGTCGCCAACTTCCTTGAGGAAATACTCGACTGCCTTTATTCGAGTAATTAATTCCCCCTTGTCATCAGAAGCACCTCTTCCAAAGATAAAATTCCCCTCAACTTTACCACTGAACGGATCATCATCCCATAATTCAATCGGTTCAGCAGGCTGTACATCATAATGGTTATAAAATAAGATAGTTTTTCCGTTTGGATTACTTTTGGATTTAACCTCTCCATATACTAAGGGAGGGATTTGTTCTGAATTGTCATCTAATTTTAGTAGTTCTGATCTTATTCCCGCCTTGGACATCATTTCAGAAACTAGCCTTGCACATTTTGTTACTGTCTGTTGCTTTTTTGCAGAGACGCTAGGAATTCTAATTAGTTGTTGCAGCTGTGATGTAAGTATGTCAATTTCTGAATCAACTCTCGATCGAATTATTGTCAATTCAACATAAAAATCAAATGTACATTGAATTAAATATTCTGGTCAAGAAAATAGAGTGGTTAACCATAAAATCAATGTTGAAAAAATTGATATTCAGTTTCCATGATTATCATTTCTCTTTAAAGGGATCATTATTCTCTATTCCTGTGCTACTAGTCCCACGGTCGCCATTATCTGCAACTACGGTCATAATTCTATCATGTCCATTATTGTAATTGTGCCAAGATAGGTCTATTCCTTTATTTTCATTTGGAATATAGGTAACAGTACCAGAATCGGGGTCAAAATTATTCAAGCTTCCTTCAGTTGGAGGGCTTACTATCTCAAATCGTAAAGGATCGTTATCCTTGTCAATTGCTTTCAAAGTAATCTTAACCTCATCATTTGAGTCTACCGATTTACTTTTAACATCCCTCTCTATAGTAGATTGACCAATTTTATCAATATTCACATCCACAGTAGCAACATTACTCTCAGCTCCCTTGTCATCTGTTACCTTATAGGTAAAGCTATCCTTAGCTGGATTATCCTTCACTATAAGTTTTGGATTATATGACATTCCTATGCTACTGCTTAATTTTTTAGGAGAATCAAAAGCAGAACCATCATCACTTTTTGTGTAAAATATATAGTTATTACCTGGGGTTGTTCCTTCCCAGGCAACATGTGTGCTGTTACCAACTATTGCTACTTCTGGATTCCCTGATCCTCCTGTATCATTGCTAATGTTTTCGGCCTCACCAAAAGATGATCCATAATTCGAACTCTTTCTTAAGAAGATATCTTGATTTCCATTTTTAGATTGACCTTGCCACACAACATACACATTGTTACCAGATGATGAAACTTCTGGATTGAATACGGAGGAAAGAATATTGCCGCTCAAACTAATGGGTGATGAAAAAGTGTTCCCTCCATCTGTACTGTGAGCGAAAAGTACGACTCTGTCTTCTTCCTCTCCAGCACTCCATGTAAGATATATATAGTTACTTAAATTAGATTCATTTGTAGTTTGGTCAAAAGCCTGAGGGGATTGATTATTTTGTGCAAGAATATGGTGATCGATATAAAAAAGAAAACTAAAACCAATGACACTAACCAGGGATAACGAGAACAGTGTTAGATATTTTCCATACATTTAGGTCAAGTATTATTATTTATCAACATACATAAAAACATTGAAATTCTTAATTTTAGCAATTTCTTAAGGAGATTTGTTGAATATCACGTATGTAAGACAATCAAAAAGTTCATTTAATGAGGATTCTTCTTACGTTCTTTATATAAAGGATCAGCAGTATCAGAAATGACAAATACATACCTTATTCCCATTGTTTTCAATGACTCATTTAGCATGGTATTCATACGTTCAACGTCACACTTTACCTTGTTTTCGGAATATTTATTTGTGCTAGCAACAACATATTGAAAATCCTCTTGTTGATATTTATGAATTTCATATATGACTCCCATATTGTCAATATTGATAATCTTCATTAATTTTAATTTGGTACAAAATTATTTGACTAGAGAATAAAACTACCTTGATTTTATAATAATCTTTTAGAGCGAAATTGGAAAGGTATCAAACTTCATAGGAATAAGATAGTAAGTTGACTGAAACTAATATTAGAATTATTGGATTTGTAAGCATGCGCCATTATTTTTCAACCAAGTTCGACAATCCTTGTAGGTGGGAAATGCATGTTCTACTAATTTCCAAAAATGATCTGAATGATTAAATTCTACTAGGTGAAATAATTCATGGATTATAATGTAATCAATTATGTTGACAGGAAGAGTGGATAATAGCAAGTTAAAATTTAGGTTACCTTCCTTGGAACAACTACCCCATCTCAATTTTTGACTTCCTATTCTTACTTTTCCATAAGATATCGATAGCTTTTTCCCAAATAGTGGAACTTTATTATCCAAAAGTTTCTTTGTTTGGTCTCTATACCAATTTACTATATTTCTCTTACATGATCTCCTATCTTTTACATGAAATGTTATTTTCATTAGATTTTCAGAAAAAATGGTATACTGGAAAGTGTCTTTGACAAATTTTATTTTATACTTTTTCCCAAGATAAATAATTTCATCATTTTGAAGAGGACTATATTCCAATTTATTATTCAGTTTTGTATAAAATTTTGTCTTTTTCAGAATCCATGCATTATTATCATTTACGAAATTTCTTATGGCTTCAGTATCTACGCTAACCGGAGAGATGACTGAAGTACCGCAGCGATCGACCCTTATACACATGCGTTTGTTTCTTCTACTTCTAACTAGTTTCACGCTTAAAATAGATTTATCAGAAAGAATTACTTCTATCCATGATTCAGGACTCAAATTGAATTAACATTCATTGAAGAGACCAGTTATTATTTTTGTTTTTTGCACATATCCTTTGAAAGTGAGAGAATTTGGTTAGGGTTAGATTATCAAACAATCAAGGCGAATTGCCAAATCGTATTCAACATTGAATTAATTATTCGGTGTTATTTATTTAACCAAATGTGAAAGTATATACTTTAAAACCGGGACCTCTCGCAGCTATTTCAATTTGGTGGTTTCCGTAGTTTGTATGATCTGCTATATTATAGAGTCTCTGCCCGTCTACAGGTAACCTTCCTTCGGCATCAACATCATTCCCTTTAATAGTATTATTTGTCTGGTTATCTTTACCATCTTCCTTTACAGTTGCTTCTCCTTTTCCTCCTGCTACGATATTAATAGACTTTGCCGAATATGCCAGCATGATTTTTCCATTAGATCCGACAAGTTCCATACTATCCGGATTATTTTTCCATAATCCCTGAAGATAGATAACATTAGGCTCCAGATTCGAACGGGGTATTGTATAGTTGACAGTCTTTTCGGGATTAAATCCTTGAATATTTCCAAGTTGAGCTCTGGCAAACTGGTATCCAAAGTATAATTCAGGCGTTTTGATTTGGTTAAAATCAACAGATGGGGCACCCGGTACATTTAATTTTGTTTGATTAAGATTGGATATCTCAAGACCTTGTTGATTGGATCTTTCCGCCAATAAGCTCTTGATGGCATTTTCAGTTTCTGCATAACCTCCCTCTCCAATATGATCATATCGAATGAATCCATCTGAGTCCACAAGATATTTCCGTGGCCAATAACTATTTTGAAAAGCGTTCCAAGTCTCATGATCATTATCTAACAATACAGGGTATTTTATTCCAAATCTTGCTACTGCCTGTTTAACATTATCTATATTTTTTTCAAATTCAAATTCAGGACTATGAACCCCTACAATGACTAATCCTTTATCAGAATATTTTTGATTCCAATCAACAAGATACGGTAACGTTCTAATGCAGTTGATACAGCTGTATGTCCAAAAGTCAACCAATACCACCTTTCCATTTAGATCAGATAATTTTGTCTGGTTTGTATTAATGTATGACGTTATTCCCTTAAATTCTGGTGCTTTTCTGAACTGAGATTTGTCTATTGATAGTTTAACATTTGAAATACTATTCTCGCTATTTCCATCTGATGTCATTACTTGACCATTACTATTACCAAGGGACGATTTATTCAGTCCAGGATTATTGAAATAAATTGCAAATCCCACTATAAGGGCGACTACACCTACTGCAGTCAATAACGCACTAATATTATCTTTATTCATTTAGGATCCCCTTTCAATGCTAATAATTTGATTGGCGAGAGGGAAATTACCAAGTATGCTGAGATTATTAGTAAATACTAATAATCCAAGTATTATGAGCATGATACCCATTGCGGGATTAAAATATTTTAGATGCTTTACCATTTTACTAATTATGTTTGTGGCTTGTGAGAAAAAAAATCCTGTTATTAAAAATGGTATACCAAGCCCTAGTGAATAGGCTAATAATAAATTGTAAGCAGCTCCTGGTGAGGTTGCTGCCAGTGTAAGAGTACTTCCCAGTATTGGTCCCACACAAGGAGTCCAACCTGCAGCAAACGCAGCTCCAAATACAAATGACGTTATGTAGCTGGTCTTAAATTTAGGAATAGAAGAAAATTTCTTTTCAAAATTAAGACGTCTTAACCGTGTCGAGAGAATTAAATAGACACCAAATCCAATTATAACTAATCCTCCAAAAAATGATATCACATTTTGAAATCCTACCCCAACAGTAATCAGGACGCTATTTAGAAATACACCTAACACAGCAAAAACAAGGGAGAATCCCAGAACAAAATATATTGTATTCAAAAATATATTTAATCTGTTCGCTTTTTTTAGCCTGAGTGATTGTCCTGATGAATCCTGAATCTCATTGAGTGTAGTACCTGATAGATATGAAATAAAGGCTGGCAAAATAGGCAATATGCATGGTGAGAAAAAAGATCCTGCACCCGCCAGCGCGGAAATAAGTATTGCAGGATCGACCATACAAATAATGACTTTATTTTTAAATTAATACTTTTGTCCAAATTAATTCCAGATTACTTACAAATTCAGATTTAAAATATTAATTTTGTATTTACTATATTAGAAAATGAAGTAGTGAAAAATTAGTGTTTGAAAATCTTGATTACAGTTGTTATTTCTTTATCTCCGTAAGTCTTAGGGAGTCTAGATCTTGTTGTGTTTCCATCTCATTCTTGTTTCCATAGACTATCAATATCCTGTCGTTATCCTTAAGGACATAATTTGCAATGGAGTTTGTTTTATTTCCATTAACATAAAATTCTAGATTTGATTCTCCATTACTGCAATAACTTGTTTTATTTTCAAGAGTAAAGCAGCTGTCAGTGACATTCATACCCACGCTTCTAAAGAATTCTGCAATGGGAACACCAGTTGCATGTCTATGTAGTGTATTACCATCATTATTTTCGACGTGGATATATTTCGATCTCACTTGATATTGTGGTTGACTAAAATTTAATTTTTCACCATTTATCTTTACTGCAAATGCAGCATGGACATGCTCAGAGCCTAGAGGACCGAATTTATGATTTGGTTTTACCAAATTTTCAGAATATATAGTTACTGCATAAGACATTATAGCGATAAGTACTACCACTGCCGGTACAATCACCATCAAATTCCTGTATCTTCTCTTCCGTGTTACAGCAAAGTAGCTCTTGCCCTGCCTATCTTTTTTAGGATTGGTATTTTTGTCCTTCTTTATATTGCTGTCCTTCTTTTTATTTTGCTTCATTATCCACCACCAACTGACGATTTATTCATTAGAACTTTGATGGATAATTTAAAGAAATCTTTAGTACAAGAAGCGATGGAAAGTTGCTTCCAACTTTAATATCTAAGCAAATTACGGACTTGTATAGATTTGTTTGAATTTTTCTGGCAATTCGGGATTCCCATAATCATCACAATATGCGGAATAGACATTGATTTTCTCTCCATGCTTGATTTCATACGATCCGATAAGCCTGATATTATTCCTATATTCTTCGTATAGCGGTCTTAGTTGCATGGCGAAATTTTCTGTAAGAAGGATATGCCAGCTATCGCCTAGGTCCATTACCCTCCTTGCCATCACTATGCCTGGCCCCCAAACATTAAGTCTGTTTGATATGTCATAAACAGTGAATACTGGTCCGGAACTTAATCCAATTCTGACTTTGATTGTGCTATCCGCCTGTATTCGTTTATTATATTTGCGGAGAAAACCATGCAGCTCGGCGCTTAATTTGTATGGCAATTCAGGGTTGTTTTCATAGCCTATAGCCATACCGTCACCAGAAGGCAGAATTATCTTCAAGTCGTCAGATACTTTCCTAAATGAATTACAGGAGCTGATAAATTCATTTAATCTTACGATCTTTTCTTTTTGCCTGTGAACGGCAAGTTCCGGATTGGATAATCCTACAATATCAATAAAGCAAAAGTTATAATTCAAAACTTCGTATTTTGGATCAAGGTCCTTAAAAACTGACATGAATTTTGGTAATAAACTGGATGATGTTGGATCACTCTACCATCTAATGTACATTTAAGTAGATCATTTGCAAACGTAAAACGTCCATTTTTGTCAATACTAAATTGTATCCAAGTCGGTTTTGTCATAGCATGACCAGCCATAGATAGAAGTCGTATTTTTCTGATCAAGGAATCGTTTGATTCTTCAAATTTCATCTCCATTATACCGTCACAAAATGACACTATGGGTTGATAATCTGCGGATATCGGAGAATCAATTGTAAAAACTCCTATTGTTTTTCTTTTCCTCAGCTGGAGAACTAGTTTTGCCAAAAATTTTCTAATCGAACTAATTTCAAAAATATCACAAAAATGATTTAGTGAATCCATTACAAAATATATGATATTGTCTAAATCATCAGTACCAACATTACTCTGTTGATCTAAGGAGGCACCGATTCTTATATCGGAAAGATAAGAAATTATTCTCTTCAATGTTCCATCCAGAGATTTTTCGCTTGGACTGTCGTTCACGAGGACCGGGTTAACAAATAACGAATTGAATTTCTTTTCATTCATATTAAACAGGTCTATTTTTTCTTTATCTGTGATTTTCGAGGAAAGAAAAATGCATCTTCTTCCGGAGCTTAGACCCTCTTCAAGAAATTCTCTACAATAATCTCTCTTTCCTATTCCAGGTGGACCAGACAATAGAAACAAGGTAGGTGAAATATTTTCCTCACCATCTGTGAGTTCAGCAAGTCCTGGAATGGCCATTTTGGATACTATATCAAGTTGGATCTATATACCTGTTTTTTGTGCGTCTGTAGGAACAAAAGAAATTAATCATTTCAAATCTCTATTAACGTTTTCAGGTGATCTATCTGCTGTGAGAAAGGGTGATCAGGCTCCCCAAGGACAGTTAGATATTCCTTTTGGGCAAATTGGATATCACAATAACATGGAATGGATGTCATTACGTCAATACCTGTGTCAGAACTCAATTTCTTTATAAAATCATCTGCTACGGGAGTTAAGGTGCTATAATTTTCTTCTGAATGATTCTCATGAGATTGTTCTATTTGTAGATATGGAATACAGTAACCTGCAATCCTGTTAAGAAGTAGATAATATTTGGTATTTCCTTGCTCCTTGAATTGGGCCAATATCTCATTGGCAATCATCTTAGTTCCTCCGATATCCATATCACCCATTTTCAGTGTAAGAAATACAATATCTGATAATGCTAATGCGTTTATTGCCCAAAATCTAATTCCAGGACTTGAATCCATGATTACATAATCAATATCATTTTTCTCGATTAGTTCCTCTCTAAAGTTAATGAATCTCTTGAGCATACTCATTCTATTTTTGTCTTCTTTTACTCCCTCAATTTTTAGAATATCCTCTCTTTTTGGACTAGCAAAACAACCCATTATTTTCCCAGCCAAAGATCCTTTCTCTGATAATTGTTGAATAGGTGTTATTTGTACTAATAAGTCATCAACCCCGCATGCGCCAACAATATAATCATTTAAAGTGTTCTTAATTTTATTCTGAACAATATCTCCAAAGTAAGCATGCAGGCTAGGAGCGTAAACATCAATGTCTACGATACATACATTGTTTCCATTTTTAGCCAACAATGCTGCCAAGTTGGCTGCTAAAGTGGTTTTTCCAGTACCGCCCTTGTAAGAGTGAAATGTAATGACCTGCTTCAAAGTATATTATCAGAATGATAAAGACATATTTTTAAGTATATGCTAAAACACTTTTTGGGTTTGAGGGGGAAACATGTGAATAAAATACTGTTTGGTAAGGTTAATTGAATATTTTTAATCTCAAGTTGCGCTATAAACTGTAATATTACTGTGGAATTATTTATCAAATCACGGTATTAGGATTTGTAGACTAGGCTCAATAATGACAAAGAATTATGTGTATCAAATTCTATGTGCGAAGTGCGGGATTTGAACCCGCGATCCCGAGCTTGGGAAGCTCGTACCTTAACCAGTCTGGGCTAACTTCGCTTGATAGCCAATTACATTTTACAATTAATAAATTTCTATCCTTCTTGAACGATGTTCAAGTGCAGATGTTCCAATCAATCCAATTCTTACAACTAGATATTTGAATTGGTATTCATGACAATTTTTAAGTCATTATACTAGTACCCTTAGTAGTCCCCGGTCTGATATTTAGTAACAAATTAGATTAAATCGTTGATTCATATCAAAACGGAATAAAAAAGGACTCAAGCACAACTATCTATTATTTTATTCTAGAAATTATACATTAGATCAAATATTGTATGAAAATAAAAGTCAGTCCACGAAATATTTTACTCTTTCTTTCTTAAATTCTCTAGAACTAAAGAGAATCCTATATTCCTTAATTGCTACAAAATTGGACAATTCGATAGCGATTTTCTTGGCAGCTCCAATTGTTCTTGCGTGGATCATGCTAAATAGATTAAATGGCCAATCAGGATATACAGGCCTTCTGTAACAATGGCTTACTTGTGGAAACGATGCTAATTTGTAACCAACCTCATCAATCTTAGCATCCGGGACTTTCCAAACAATCATGCCGTTTGCAGTAAAGCCGGCATCTCTGTGTCGCAGTATCGCAGCGAATCGCCTCATTACGCCCATTGATTCGTATTCCATGGCTTTCTTGAATAATTCATCAACCGTAATTCCAAGATTGTTGGCAGAATTATCAAATGGTCTTCGTGTTACGTCTAAATCTTTTTGTAATTCCCTTATGAACTCTTTGTCTCTTGATGTAAGCTCAAACCTTTTTTGATCGATTGTTTTTACATTATCATCCGGACTTAACTTACTAGGGTCGGTATTTACCATATCGAGTTTAACCCCTATTTTGTAAAGTTTCAGAGTTGGCAAAAGACGGAACTTAATTACACCGTCAAGTGATGCCATTTGTTCAAGGTCCTTTTTTAAATCCCCATCAGGAGGAACAGCCAGTGTGAACCACATGTTAAATTCATGATCCCTCTCATAATTGTGGCTCACGCCAGGATGCTTATTAACTTCCAGTGCCACTGAATCAAGTCGATCCTTCTTGACGGCAAATGCAACTAATGCGCTCTTGTAGCCCAATTTCCTTGTATCAAAAATTGCATTAATTTGTCTTATTAGTCCACTTCGTTTCAGGGAAGAAATCCTTCTCATCACATCATCTTCACCAAGACCATGTTTAATTGCTATTTCTAGATATGGTCTACCAGATAGAGGGAAGGTCCATTGAATCTCATTCAAAAGCTGTTTATCTAAAGGATCAATGTACTGTTGATCTAGTTGCATCTACGTTAAATTCAAGTGTTAAGTATTAAATACTTTATCATAAAATGAAATAACTAGCAGGTTCTATTATACCAATTTCTAAAATAACATCTGCATAAATATAACATAAAAATATATGAATTACCCCTTTTCTATATACACAAATAATTTGAAAGGTAAAATTGTCGCCTTCCAAGGGGAGCATGGAGCATATAGTGAGATTGCTGCCACAAAGTTTTTTCCTGATTCAAACCTTGTTCCAATGAAACTCTTCCAAGATATTTTTGATGCGTTACGTACCAATAGTATTGATTGCGCAGTAGTTCCAATTGAAAATTCAATTGAGGGTTCTGTGAATGAAATTTACGACCTCCTGTTAGATACAGAAAAAAAAATTACGGGCGAAATATTTCTGAAAATTAATCACTGTCTTATTACATTACCAACTAACAGGACAATAACCAGGGTCTTTTCGCATCCCCAAGCATTGGCTCAGTGCAGAAATTACATCAAAAAAAGAAATCTCGATTCTGTAGCTGCTTACGATACAGCCGGATCTGTTAGACTTATTAAAGAAAAAAAAATTCTTGACGCCGCGGCAATTGCAAGTAAGAACGCTGCAGCGTTTTATAATATGAAGATCATTGATGAAAATATCGAGGACAGGAAAAATAATTATACGAGATTTTTGGTACTCTCTGATCAAGAAACAAGCCCTACTAAAAATGATAGAACTTCAATGATTTTTGGTTTGAAGCATACGCCAGGATCCTTATTTTCAGCGATACTAGAATTTAATAACAGTAAAATCAATCTTACTAAAATAGAATCAAGGCCAACTAAAGAAAGACCTTGGGAATATAATTTTTATGTAGATCTAGAAGGTCACATTGTAGAAGATAATGTTAAAAAAACAGTAAATAAAATTGAAAAAAAATGCATATTTCTTAAAGTACTTGGTTCCTATAGAAGAGGAACAATAAATTAAGTATCATTTAATTTAAACATACCCAATCTTCATCCCAATACCCAGAACTATAATTCCTGTTATGAGTAACATCATTTGACCCCCAAAAGCCAAAGCAGAGGCCTTAGTTTCTACTTCTCCATCAATATTTAGTGCTGAACTTCCTACATTTTTTGTTTCAAATCTATATTCTCCTTCTTTGTTAGCAACCAAATTGTATTTATAATGTGACTGATTAGTAACTGAGACGACAATTGATTTATCTGGATCTTCAATTTTGAAATTAAACTTGGACCCGTCAATTATGATTTCACCAACGCTTGCTTTATTCATTATCGGTGTGATAATGTCCGTTAAATTAGCTCCCAATGTACTATCCAGCGCTACTTTCCGGGGGATATTGGAATCAATCATTGAAGCAGCACCAATTACAATAAACGCAACACCACTTGCCATCAGAATATAGAATGTTTTCTTTCTTGTCACGTCCAAAATTAGGGATATGACATTAATTAACAATGTGTTTTTTCATCAATAATATTTTGTGAGGATTATCATATATTAGAAATCTTTGAAGAAATTCAGCTAATATTGTAATATCGACACTAATAATAGTTGATAGTTATAATATAACATGGTGAGAGTATGATGTATCTAAAATGGGTTTATTCTTAAATTAATTTTTTTTACCAATGGTCCTTGTTTTCACTTTATAGCTGTTAATAACGAAACAGTAGACCAATGATTTATGGTGTGGCAACCTAAACAAAGAAGACAATGAATTTGATATTGAATACATTAAGTTATTAAATTAAGCAAGAATAAAACGAAATGGAAATAACCTAAGCATTTAGAAAAGATTCTTCTGCGAACAAATAGGTCGTATGACAAAGATTTATTTAATATTGTTTTGAATTTTAATCAATGAAATGTGTCGGATCGATCAATATATCTCATTTCTTAGTAACAATAATAAGTCTTGGAGCCTTCTTATTTATTGGCAGTATTATTCAGATAGAAGCCGTGAAAAAAGAGGGAACCCTTCTGGGAGATTATAATGATTTAAAAAAATTAGTAGGTGATATAAAAAATGGCGATTTTAATGACGATCAGATACCTTTGAATGACTTTAAAAATTCAGTTGCTTATCAAGACGCAGATGAAAATATGCAAGATTGTATAAACTTGGCAGGAAAAATAGGTCATAATCTTGGAGACAATGAAATAGTACACTGTTTTGAAAATGCAAACTATTTCAAAGATAAATATCCTAATGTTAGTGTTCCTAAGGCTAAAATTCCTCCACCTGAATCTAAACCTGGACCTGGACCTGAGCCTAAAGCCAAACCCAGTGCCGCTGAAGATTATAATGATTTAAAAAAATTAGTAGGTGATATAAAAAATGGCGATTTTAATGACGATCAGATACCTTTGAATGACTTTAAAAATTCAGTTGCTTATCAAGACGCAGATGAAAATATGCAAGATTGTATAAACTTGGCAGCAAAAATAGGTCATAATCTTGGAGACAATGAAATAGTACACTGTTTTGAAAATGCAAACTATTTCAAAGATAAATATCCTAATGTTAGTGTTCCTAAGGCTAAAATTCCTCCACCTGAAGCTAACGTAACTGCTAATGTACCTGAAGCTAACGTAACTGCTAATGTCCCTGAGACCAACGCCTCCCTAAATGTACCTGAAGCTAACGTAACTGCTAATGTACCTGAAGCTAACGTAACTGCTAATGTCCCTGAGACCAACGCCTCCCTAAATGTCCCTGAAGCTAACGTAACTGCTAATGTACCTGAAGCTAACGTTACTGCTAATGTCCCTGAGACCAACGCCTCCCTAAATGAAAGTACGCGGAAAATAACCCTTGACATTAATGTGGCCAAAGATCCAATTACTCGTGGAGAAAGCCAAGTAGTAGCCGCAGTTGCCTCCGATCCGACTACTGGTAAAGAACTTGATCATGTTTTTATCAAACTTGCGATTAAGGACCCTATAGGCATTATTGTAAAAAATTATACTGCAACAGAAGGTAATCTTACCCGTAGCTTTAAAATCGGCGAAAATGCCGTTGGAAAATTCACAATTTTAGCTACCGCATCACAAGCAGGTGTTGAGAGTAGGAAATCTTTGACATTTCAAGTCCAGTAGTTCGAATTTAAAGACTCAGGATAGATATTCGATGTAGTAACTGTACGATAAGGTTGTAAGAATTACACACTAAGACATTCAAAATCGATTCATTCAATTATAAAATCTCTTATAGGAGATAGACGGAAACGACTTTTTATAAATCAAACTAAATGGTTAGTAAATTTGGAATATTATATCCTTGTCTTTTCATACCATTTTAATTCTTCTGTCATGCATTATGATCTTAGTGTCGTTAGCAATATTAATTATAATTTAAGTGAATTTAAGAAAATAACATTTTCATAATCAATATAATAAATTTACATTACTTTCAAATGCAAAATTATTGATGTAGTATGAGCCAATTGATACTGAAAAATTATATTTCTTTATCTAATATTCTAGCAGCATATTTCATACATATCCTTAAAAATTTATTTATGGTGGTTTTGAAATTTTAAAATGGTGAAGAAACAACAATCGATACAAACATCTCTTCTCGTAATAATTATTACTCTTGAAACGTTCTTTTTTGTAGGCAATATCATTCCACTGCTAGCCTTGGATAAAGAACAACAACTTTTGGTTAATTATGATGATCCCCAAGAACTTGCAGATGCCGTAAAAGGTGGTAAGGAAGGATTAAAAGATATGTCTCTTCAATCGATGAAAGCTAGCAACATTTATGACGATGCAGATAAAAGTTTCCAAGATTGTATATACCTAGCAGCAAAAGTGGGAGATAACCTTGCTGATAAAGAAGCAGTGCACCGTATTGAAGATGTAAACTTTTTCAAGAACAAGTATCCTACAGATAGTAGCGTTCCTATTGCTATAACTTCTACTGGTATCGGCACATCTGCCGCTACCGAAACCAATCGTATATCAACTTCCAATGGAATATCAACTGCAGATGCCGATGATGAAGAAAAAAATTTGATTAATGAACTTGTGAAAACAGGAAAGTTCACAGAAGATGAAGCCAAAGAATTGGTAACAAAAGTGATGAAGAATGGAACCGATGAAGCCAATGTTACTGATGGATCAAATGTTCCTGAAGCTAACATAACTGCTAACGTCCCTGAAGCTAACATAACTGCTAACGTCCCTGAAGCTAACATAACTGCTAACGTCCCTGAAGCTAACATAACTGCTAACGTCCCAGAGACCAATGCCTCTCAAGGTGAGAGTACACGGAAAATAGCCCTTGACATAACTGTTGCAAAAGATCCCATTACCCGTGGTGATAGCCAAATAGTAACAGCAGTTGCCTCCGATTCGGCTACTGGTAAAGCACTTGATCATGTTTTTATGAGAGTTACTGTTAAGGACCCTATAGGTATTATTGTAAAGAATTTTACTGCAACAGAAGGTAATCTTACACGTAGCTTTACAATCGGCGAAAATGCGGTTGGAAAATTCAGAATTTTAGCGACTGCATCACAAGCGGGTGTCGAAATTAGAAAGTCTTCGACATTTCAAGTTCAGTAGCTCAAGTTTAGAAACTTATGGAATATTAGGATTGAATGACGGCATTACATTACGTCTACATCATGAAATTGTAAATATTACATGAAAATGTTAGTATAAGCATTCTTAGGATCAGTTTCTAAAGCCTTATCATACAATGCTAAGGCTTCATTGTACTTATTTTCATCGCGCAGGGTACTTGCTTTTAAAATTAAATCAGAGATATTTTGGGTGTTATAATTGCTATCAGAAGACTTATTTTCCTTCGACTTAGCCCATCTTTTTGGCATCGTCATGTTCAAAAGTAAATGGGGGATGGAATAAAAGATTTCCGTTCATTTGTTGCATTAATAAACGCAACTTCTGGTTATTGAAATTTGTCTACATGCAGAACCTGTATCATGTTATCCTCTCATATGACTGGGGGAAGATTAGTCATACTGCAAACTAATGAGATTTCAGTGGTATCACAGATTCTACTTACTCTATCTTTAGAAATATTTTTAATTATTAGCCGCTACCTACCATGATTGAAATGTCAAGTACAACTGCAAAAGCATTACTTGAGGATAGAATTGAGTTCAAATTCTATGCCGTCGAGAAACATTTGCAAATATTAAGCGATATGCAAGCCAATGGAAAGACTCCTAATAATTCTGACGGTAGGATAGATTGGGAACTAGAAATAGAGGAGTTACTTTTCCATTTAATCGGCACTATGGATTGCCTTCTTATTAGAATTAATGAGAGATTAAAACTAGGACTTGAAATTCGGAAAGTAACCGCAATAAACGTTTGTAAGAAATTGCGTTTGAAAAAAAGAAATGACTTGATAAAGGAATTATG
>VBPR01000063.1 GCA_005877345.1 Nitrososphaerota archaeon | reverse complement strand
CTGTTGCATTAGTTGCATTTGCTGAAGCGTTCACAGAGCTAACAGTCGCTGGTTGAGTCATTGTTGTTCCTGTTGCATTAGTTGCATTAGCTGAAGCGTTCACAGAGCTAACAGTCGCTGGTTGAGTCATTGTTGTTCCTGTTGCATTAGTTGCATTAGCTGAAGCGTTCACAGAGCTAACAGTCGCTGGTTGAGTCATTGTTGTTCCTGTCACATTAGTTGCATTAGCTGAAGCGTTCGCAGCAGGGCTAACAGTCGCTGGTTGAGCCATTGTTGTTCCTGTCACATTAGTTGCATTAGCTGAAGCGTTCACAGAGCTAACAGTCGCTGGTTGAGTCATTGTTGTTCCTGTCACATTAGTTGCATTAGCTGAAGCGTTCGCAGCAGGGCTAACAGTCCCTGGTTGAGCCATTGTTGTTCCTGTCGCATTAGCTGAAGCGTTTGAAGCTGCGGTAATTATCTTATTTGCCTCACTAATTGCCGTTCCTTTTGTATTTGACGTAGCGTTAGACATATTATTGGTCACATTCGCCATAACATTCTTTGAGTTTGCAGTTGTGCTGACAACTTCATTTGCTGTGTCCATAGCTGTTTCTGTCGCATTAGCTGAAGCGTTCGCAGCAGGGCTAACAACACTCTCTGGTTGAGTCATTGTTGTTCCTGTCGCATTAGCTGTGGCGTTCATAGCTGTACCAGCACCGCCCCCTGCAGTCATATTACCACCAGCAGTCGCATTGCCACCAGCAGTCATATTACCACCAGCAGTCGCATTGCCACCAGCAGTCATATTACCACCAGCAGTCATATTGCCACCAGCACCGCCGCCTGCAGTGACATTGCCGATAACTTCACCTAATGGGAAAGCGGTTGTTGATACGCGGAAAATAATCTTTCCATCATTTATGGCTTTCACAAAATCTGAAATGTCTTTGTCCTTTAGTGGCCCTATCAAGTCAGACTTCGTAAAAATACCACTCAAACTCCCTCCACCTGCCTTGAGACCACTTTGAGAGGCAGTTTTAAGGGCGACAACATCAGCAGCTCTATCGCTTCCCATCTCCTGCGAAATAGTTACGCCGCTTACATTGCCTAATCCGCTGGCGCTAACGTCATACTTTACGCTCTTTCCATTGTCCTGGAGTTCTAATGTAGCCTTTCCTGTTGCATTTGAACCTTGCCTAGGTGTAAGATCTGCAGAAAATGTACCTGTAACCGTAACCTGTGCGGTGCTCCATTGAATAATGGAAATTGCTGACACTAACAATAATGTCGAAAGTCCAACAATAGTTGTCACCGTGAACAATATTGACAAATACCCTTTACCAATCATAACTTTTTAAAAGAAATTACTGTCTTTTAATGGTTTGCAGAATTTCAGTTAACACTCATAGATGAAATATTTATTTTCTTTACAAAATAATTAATAAGATTCCATATTAAAAAACAATATAGCCTTGATTATCGATTCAATAGTACAATTCTCATTAGACTTTAATTATTATTTGAGAGTATTATCTTGGTTAATTTGAAAACCTTCACCCACATCTCCCACGTTAACCTCTGCGTATTTGTGTTATGTCGACTAGGATGATAGGATGCTATCAAATGTCTGTCATTTACTCTGTAATTGGCTAAATGATAGAATTTTAATTTTCTCAAATCATTAATCTTACAATATGTTAGAAATGATATATGACCCAGTGTTATTACAACCTTTACTCTTTTCAATAATTCTTGTTCATAGATAAGATACTTTGAACAGTTGGCTAACTCTGAATTCAGCGGTTTATTTGATGGAGGTGCACACCGGATACATGAACTAATGAAAATATTATTCAGGATCAAACCATCATCAGTCGACGTACTTCTTGGGATATTTGAAAAACCAGTTTCATATAAAGCCCTCATTAGCCACTGTCCAGAGTGGTCCCCGGTAAAGAGTCTGCCAGTTCTATTGGCACCATGTGCTCCTGGTGCTAGACCAATAATTAGAACATTTGCCTGAGTATCTCCAAATCCAGTAACTGGTCTTGCCCAGTATTCATCATTTGAAAATCTTTTGACCTTATTTTTGCCGACTAGCCGCGTGTATGTAACTAATCTCTCGCAACGAGTGCAATTGATGATGTCTCTGTTAATACTATCTATAGTAACCAAATTAGTCAATTATTAAACAGTATTAGTTTTTCTAAAATACTGTGGAATAGTTAATAGCGTCCTTGAATCCAGTTCATTCTGGTACTGAATCAGAGATCAACTTGCCGTTTTCTATTTTAATAAACAAAAATCGATTATCTTTGAAAATTAATGTAATTTCGTCCTTTTGTTCTTCAACATCCAATAATTCTTGCCCTTTGACACCATCAAACTTTGCCATTAGACTTTCATCACAATTGACTATATTTATAGTAAGACGAAAGTAGGGTAAGATAAGAATCAATAATTCACAATTTTTTAACATTTACAAATTTAGTCTCTCCGCGCAAATCTGAACGTTCCGTATAAACATGCTTCCCCCAAGAAACCTTGATAGAGATCTGAATATGATTCTCTCCTTTTTTCAGTAAATTGCTATCAAGTACTATAGATTTAGTTACATCAAACAGTAGTGATTTTGCTTCCTCAATGGCGAGCGGATAATAAGGGGTTTCGTCCTTTATTATCGAGATCCATACTCTGTATGATAATTTTGGATTTCTTGTCCAAAATAGTACTGCCTTTCTTACAAATTTGATATTGTAAACTGTCTTTCTACATACTCTTAATTCTAGTAAAACATTAAGTCTGAATCCATTATCGTGTTTATCATATGCTCTTTCCCAATTTTTTTGGGAAAATATTTCTCTTATAAGGCCGTCTATTTTAAAACCAAGACTCAATGTCATGGTATCATTGGAGTTTATGGTCTCGTGAGATGTACCAAGTTTAATATCTGAAATAAAGCTCCTCTGCAATAAGCCTCGCAGATGGTATAATTTATATCTTCAATAAGTAGTTGTCTGTATTATGCAAGCGGAGTTAGAAAATTATAAATCAAATGAAATCAATTTGAAGGTTAGCGAAGATATTTCGATTTTATACATTGTGCAACATGAACTATTAAATGAAAAGGAGGTAGAATTTGCGGGTGTTGTATTGAAACACCAATTAAAGGAGGAGTTTAGTTTTAGGATCGTAACAAAAAAATCCAAGCCGCTTGAGATTTTGCACAAAGCATTACAAACCTCATCTAATAATGTTCTTAAAGTTAAAGATATGATCGAGTCGACAGTAAACAAAGAAACGAGCGCTGATTCTGCTTGAAATTTTGTCCAAATTGTGAAAGTAGGATGAAACCAAGAATAGAGGAAAATATCTTAATTTGTCCAAAGTGTGGTTTTAGAGAAGCAAAAATTGAAATCAAATCAATTCCTTTAATAGATCAAAGCGGAGCTAGTCTCAAGATAGTTGAATCGGAAAAAGGCCCTAGCGCCTTGCCAACTACAAATATTGATTGTCCCAAATGTGGAAACAACATAGCCTTTTGGTGGATGCTACAAACAAGATCGGCTGACGAAGCTACGACCCAATTCTATAGATGTACACAATGCAGCCATACATGGAGAAATTATGCTTGATCTATTACTAAGATCGTTTGTCTCTAATTCGAGAATTCTTTAACCAGCAATTATATAAATTATTACATATATATCCAAAAATCTATGATTTTATTTTATTATTTTACAACATATTATCTAATGTTTTCCGCTCAAATTGTGTATTAAAAAATAGGAATGTTTAAAATCTTTTGAATCTGCCTGTTGATTGATATAGTTGGTATTTCTTGCAAAAACAAAAACGCCCGATGAATGGAAAGCAGTAACTTCAGCAATATCGACATTGGTAGATGAGGCTACTTTTGAAGCCACCGTTGAAGGTTTATCGTTCAGAGGGATGGATCCTTCTCATGTCGCATTAATTGATATTAGTTGGCCAAACTCTGCTTTCGATGGTTATGACTGTGACGCAGCTCTAAAATTTGGAGTTAGAATTGATGAGTTTTCAAAATTGATGAAAAGAGCTGAAAAAAAAGATACGGTAGAAGTTTCTGTTGAAGAGAACAGTATGCTTTACATCAAAATCCTAAATGGATACAAGAGAGAGTATAAAATGCGATTAATAGAAAGTACTGGAGGATCCACTCCCTTGCCAAAACTAAATTTCAATTCCAAGGTAATATTGACTCCAGCATCGTTTGATAAGATATTGTCCGATATTGAAGTAGTCTCAGAATACATTTCAATTGAATCTGATGAAAAGAAAATTACCTTTTCTGGTAAAAGTGATTATGGAGAAGCCGATATTGTTATCGAGGAGGCTAGTGAAGGTCTCGAGGAATTGCTGGTCAAAGAAAAAAGTAAGGCGACATATAGTTTGGACTATTTATCAAAAATCACAAAAGCTATAAGTGTCTCTGGAGGTTCTTTAGTATTGGAATATTCTACAAAAATGCCATTAAGATTAGAGTTTAGAGTAGCTAATGTAGGAAGAATTCATTTCTATTTGGCTCCAAGAGTACAGGATTAGTCCTGTTAATAAAAAATCATCACTCAATCAAATATAAAAGCACAATGTCATCCAGAAACTTTGTAAATGAACAAAAATAAGTCTAGACAGCTCGATGAATGCGTAGTTATGCAGAGAACTCGATTAATAAGGACAGGATTTTTCGATAAGTTTTTTTATAGCCGTATATATATTTCACCATTTTTTTCAGATATTGGAAAGAGTAACAGATTACCAGATTTTGTCCAGTTCGGATTTTGATCGTTCCACTTACTTGGAATGTGTAACAATTTTCCACTAATTAGATCGTATTCAAAATCATGCATATAGCATATTATCTTTGTTTCTTTTATTTCGCCTTTGGAAAGAGATGCTCCTCTATGTGGGCACGAATTATCCAAAGCGAATAATCGATTATTAGATCTACACATAAGTATCTTGCTACCTTGGATAGATATCACCTTCATTGAATTGTTTGGAAGGTCTTTACTATTGCATACTTTATATTCCATTATTGAATACTAGACTATCACGATTGTATAAATTCATTTTTAATATTTAGATGAATTATTTTACTGTTCTAGGATTAGGTTGTACAATATCATTATAAAGATCGTTTGTGTCGTAAATACACAATTGAAGTACCATAGGATTAGTGAAATCAAAAAAGAAGAATTTCTAGGTAAAGAAATCAGAATAAGAGGATGGGTATACAGATTACGTAGACAAAAGGATAAAGCTTTCATCATTATGAGAGACGATCGTGGTGGAATAATTCAATGTGTGGTTCCTAGTACAACTGTGCAGGAGCTTACGATAGAATCTTCCTTAGAGGTCCAAGGGATCCTGTTCAAAGATGAAAGAGCAAAGGAAGGTGGCTATGAGATTAGAGGAAATGATGTAAAGATTTACAGTTTAGCAAACAATGATTTTCCAATTAGAGAATATCAAAGTACAGAATTATTATTAGATTATAGACACTTGACTCTACGTACAAGGAAGATGATTACAATCGCAAAGATAAGAGCAACAGTTCTTGAAAAGTTGCGCAACTGGTTTGTTGAAAATGATTGGATTGAAGTTACAACACCAACGTTAGTCAAGAGTGCAGTGGAAGGCGGTTCAACCCTTTTCCCTGTAAAGTACTTTAAAGATGAGGCATTTTTATCTCAAAGTGCTCAACTATACTTAGAGGCTTTAATTTTTTCATTAGGACCAGTCTGGACGATAGGTCCTTCGTTTAGGGCTGAAAAATCAAGGACTCTAAGACACCTTGCAGAATACCTGCACCTGGAGGCAGAAGCCCCTTGGATAACTATGAATGATTTGTTTTCAATTCAAGAAAAATTACTAATTCATTTAATTAGACACGTAACAAAAGATAGAAATCAAGAGCTAATATTTTTGAATCGAGACATACTAACTTTGAATCAAATGACAGAACCATTTGATAAATTGAGTTACAGTCAAGCAATTGACATTCTTTGTTCAAATGATATCAATATTCAAGATGGAGAGGTGACTAGAAAAATTGAATGGGGAGACGATCTGAATATAGACTCTGAGAAGCTACTTACAAAGGATCGTAGGAATCCTGTCTTCGTATACGGATACCCACTCCAAGTTAAACCATTCTATGTAAAGGAAGACCCGGAAAGACAAGGAATTGCTCTTACTGCGGATTTACTTTTGCCCGAAGGGTTTGGTGAGGTAAGCAGTGGCGGTATGAGAGAGGAAAATATAACATTGTTGAAATCTAGGATTAAAAAAGAAGGTCTAAACATGGATTCTTATTCATGGTACTTGGACCTTAGAAAATATGGATCCGTGCCTCATGGAGGTTTCGGTATCGGTATTGAGAGATTGGTCAGATGGATAATTAACTTGGAAGATATTAAGGAATGTGTACTCTTTCCAAGAACAATGGCCAGGCTTAATCCTTGAGGTTTTAGAGTGTACCTCGACGTCTATTTTTGTACAAAAAAGTGCAAATTTTAGTATACTTAGGTTTCACAATATATATTGATCGTCACCAGAACTGCATCATCTTTTTATATGTCATTCACTTCCATCTTGTTATGCCAAAGGCATTTGTTCTAATGAATGCTGAATTAGGTAGCGAAGATTCTATAGTAAGCGAGTTGAAAAGTATTGATGGTGTGAAAGAAATTTATCAAGTTTATGGAGTTTACGATATTGTTGCACAAGTTGAATCAGAAACCATGGAAAAAGTCAAGGAGACAATTACATGGAAACTACGAAAATTGAATGGTGTAAAGTCTACATTAACTATGATTGTAATGGAATGACAAGTAAACTCATTTTATTATTCAAATTTCAGGTCCAATTAAGTCGCAATTTCCCATAGATCCATCATTTCCTACTTCAATAGCATCACAGAATTATATTTAACAGAGGATAATACAAGCAATTCAGGTTTTTATGGGTTTACCCAGTACAGAAATACTGTATGTTACTAAAATTAATACTTCAGGACTAAAGTTAACAGGACAATAATATCAAATATCAACATTTAGGAATAAATGTTACTAAATTCCTAATTAGTAAGCAATTAAAATTCAAATACATTATCTAAAGAAGATACAATTAATAAGAAGATACAATTAATACGACAATTTATTAATATATACTTAACACAAAATAATACCAGTATTGACAACTGATGGAAATCATATTAAATTGGAAGAATTATTTAAGAAATCCAATGTAAAATTAGGGGATTCAGTAATGATTGAAACCAATAATGCAACGCACGTTGGCATTCTAATTCCAAGACACGAATATGCCGATGCCAATCATCTAGTTTTGAAATTGAAAAGTGGATATAATATTGGTATCAAGATAGGAAAAATTAAAAGTATAAAAAAAATAACCGAAAAAGTGGATCCTAATATAAAA
This sequence comes from Nitrososphaerota archaeon, assembly GCA_005877345.1. Taxonomy (GTDB): domain Archaea; phylum Thermoproteota; class Nitrososphaeria; order Nitrososphaerales; family Nitrososphaeraceae; genus TA-21. The sequence continues at coordinate 1,884 of VBPR01000063.1, read as the reverse complement.
CCCGATACTAATTATAAATACAAGGATTATTTTTCTCATGAAAATACTGATCAAAATTTTTCACAAAGCCAACTGCCAAATTTATCGTTATTAAGTACAGGTGGAACCATTTCAAGCAAAATTGATTATAGGACAGGTGGGGTAATGGCAGCGCTGACAGCAAAAGAACTTAATGATTCAATCCCCGAACTTGCGAGGATAGCAAACATAGATCCAGAAGTAGTTCTGAGCGAGTATAGTGAAAATATAAAACCCGAACATTGGTCCCTAATAGCAAGAAAGGTTGCTAATAATATATTATCAGGGAAATACGATGGGATTATTGTATCACATGGTACTGACACCATGCACTATACTTCAGCAGCACTGAGTTTTGCTCTTCAAAATCTACCAATTCCGATAGTATTAGTTGGCGCGCAAAGATCCTCAGATAGACCCTCATCTGATGCATCTTTGAATCTGATAGGTGCTTGCACTTTTGCGACTAGATCTAGATTCTCAGGGGTTTTTGTTGCTATGCATTATTCAATCTCCGATGAAGTTATTGCTTGTCATATAGGTACCAGGGTTAGAAAAAATCACACAAGCAGAAGAGATGCATTTCATTCGATTGATGTTTACCCATTTTCCCTAATCAAGAAAGATCATATAGAGATATCTAGGCAATATACAGACTTGAAATTTCAAGAGAGGAACAAAAATCTTGAAAGTATGGTTGTAAGACCAAACTTTGAAAGTAAGGTTTCGTTATTAAAATTTTATCCTGGTTTTGATTGTAGAATGATTGATTATTGCGTTGACCTGGGTCATAAAGCAATTATTTTAGAAGGTACTGGTTTGGGTCACATAAACAAAGAATGCTTTTCCCAAATAGAGAATGCAGTCAATAAAGGAATAATAATATTTATGACTTCTCAATGCATCTGGGGCAGAACTGGTCTTACTGTCTACGATACAGGAAGAGACCTATTGAATCTTGGTGTGATTCCTCTATCTAATATGACTTCTGAGACTGCGTTAGTCAAAGCTATGTGGTGCTTTGGGAACTTCACAGAAGAAAAAGAAGTCATAAAAACAATGACCAGCAATATTGCAAATGAGTTCACAAACCGAATAATAGTTGACTGATCGCATGATGTATGCTGACTGAGCAATTTGTGATCCTATAGACATCAAATTTAGAATGGGTCAACAAGCTTCAGTCATAGTAAAAATGTCAGATTACGATCTATGTCTGATGGGTGTATTGGCTTGCTGCGTTGTACTATATAATGCACAAATTGAAAAAATAACACCGGCAGGAGGCTGAAGGTCTCATGCTTGAACAAGAAACACCACCTACTGGCAGAGCAATGAAATTTGTCTACAGATCTCATGCCTAGCATATATCAAATAAGTATGCCACAACGAGCGTATCTTTAGGAAAAGGAATGAATGGATTGGTCTTAGTTGGAGAGAATAGTTCTAAGCACTCAGCCTCGATATTGTTTATTGATTTTCAATTCATCCAAAAGTATGGCTACATCGAACACAAATTATCCTAGTTAAATTAAGTTTTGACAGTCTAAAGCCATTTTCTTGCGCAATGGTAGGACGTAACATCAGTACGGAATAGCCTAAATTTTATGATTTGCACAATCTTGGTTATTTCAAATTGGTTTACCCTCAAATCAAAAATTCAAATTTATTGTACTGCTTCCATAGACCCAAGTTCGTATATCCTATGTCCACTATACCCAGCTATTGATCTAACAATTCCTTTAGACTCAAGAGACCGCAAAAATGAATTTGCAACGGAAATCTTTACGCCCATTAACCTAGCTAGTGCTTGACACGTAATTGGTTTCATATTTTTTATAGTCTTTAATCCTTGAGGTTCTTCGA
>VBPR01000062.1 GCA_005877345.1 Nitrososphaerota archaeon | reverse complement strand
AGCGGGGCGTGCCCTACGTGAAAGGGTCTTTCTCGGCAACTAGATGGGTAAAAACTCTTCACAACAGAAAGTAGAAATTTCATATTTGCTCAATCTGAAAAATCAAATCCACCCGACCAAATTCGGACTAGAATTTAAAAGACAATAATTGTTTCATAATTAATATTAGACTCACCTCTTAACGCCTATCCCCATAATGATACGAGTTCACTATCACGACTTGATACAACAACTTAGAGAACTAAGTTAAGCTAAGTTAAGTTACGTTAAGTAGTAATTAAATGTGATTGAAATTCAAACGCAATTACAAATACGAAATAATAAAGAGAAAAGCCATAAGAATAGAACGGTTGCCAGCTCCTATCCCAAAAGAACAAAGACAAGTTAAAATCTCGCCATACATGAATGATACCAGCACCTTTTGGAATATAAGGAAGGAGACATACAGCGAGAGAAAAAGAACATGCATTATTTGTGGCCAGACTGCTGCATATGTGGCATACTTTCAGATTGATAAAGCTCGGATAATTGAAAAATACTGTGAACAATGTGTTGATAAATGGGTATATCTTGATGTTGACGATTCTATTCCTGCTATTTCTTAAAGGCTGACTGATTAGACATTAGAAATTTCTAAATTTGACCAATATGAAAATTGGATCCAAATTGTTAACAAGGAGTACTTTGATTTGGAAAATGATTAATCACACTCATAATATGTAATTTAACGAAATACGTAATATTATCCACTGCTTTATCATTAACGTGATAAATAATGGTAATATTTTTACCCAAGCTATATACGTAATTTCTAAAAATCCTATACTTTTGTTAATGCCCTTAATAGGACTCATCATATCGGTCACTACTGAGGCCATTTTTGTTATAGGTGTCAGTAATAACAATAATCCAAATTATTTTCCCTTTATCAATTTACTCCTCGTAGGTTTATTTTTTATAGCTTTTGCAGTTACTTATCTTCAACTGGTTATCACAAGAACTATTATACTAAAAAAAAGACTCAGAATCAACAATCCCAGTCATATAGAAATTTTTGTTCTTTTCATAATTTTTTCAATTTATATGTTAATTGTAGTACAGATGGGCGGTTATGAAGGTGATATCCGAAAGAGTCATGTGACAGATTCGGACCGATTTTCACTGTACACAGTAAAGTTAAAAAGTCATTCTGATATTATCGCCATAATTCCTGCAGGTGTTATTATCATTCTATTTTCTACAATATTTTCTATCTTCTTTAATTCGTGGATGGTCCTTTCCATGTGTAGGTATCATAAGATGAAAATAAGTGACTTTTATTACACTTTGAAAGATTTTATTGATATCTTAACTAGGAGGAAAGAAGTCAAAAGGCATAGAATGGAATCATTATTTTTCTTAACATTAATAATTTCAGTGATCGGATTTATAGTCACGAATATAGCAATTCTACCAATCGCAAACATCTTAAATCTATATCTTATTCAATTTGTAATTGCAAATATAATGGGAACGCTTTATTCTCCATTCTTTTTGATATGTCTGTTCCTTATTCTCTCACCAAGAATCCATGCATAATAATTGTCCTTATAAGTTAGTTACCATTAAATATTATGATTTAATCCTAAGCAAAACTTCTGTGGCAATTTTTAGGAGAACGTTACTGTTTACTAAGTCTAATTATCTATTATCTTGTCAATAATTAAATTGCACTTAACCTTCATCTTAATTCATTTTCTGAAAGCCTAGTTACTAGATATTGGTCTGTTTTCTTTGTTAATCTTTGTTCAATTTCATTTACCATCCATTCTTGAGTCAGCGTTATTCCAGTCAGTATATCCAGTTCTGCCTGCATTACTCCATCAAAAGACTCAATTTTCCTGAAAATCGAGTCGATTGTAAATATATCCTGACGTCCCAGGAACTATTTTAATTTATTATTTCTTACGACAAAAAACAAAATAAAGATTTACTGGTTCTTCATAACTTTCCTCGATATTCTTAATTTCAAAATAATTCTCTAAAAATGATTGTATTTGTCTCCTGGTAAAAAATCTAATTTGAAATCCATTTATTTCATAAATATTGTTATCAATTTTTTTCCCTTTGTTATACAAAACATCCTTATCACTTCTAACCGAAAAATATAGTAAGCCCTCTTTATTTCTGAAAATATAAAATGAAGCTGTTTTAGCGAAAAGCGCATGTTCAGAAGCATGTGCGAATACACGGCGTCAAAAAAGGAATCTTGAATCGCAAACGGACTCTTGGCATCAAAGATTCCTGGTTTTATTGGCAGACTTTTTTCCTTTCTTATTTTATCCAGTATGTCAACTGCAATCACAGAATAGTCTAATGCTTCGACATCAATTCCATTTGATGCAAAAAATATTGTATCTCTTCCTTGACCACATCCTAATTCTAATGTTCTTTTAACTCCATATTTCTTAAAATAATTATAACACTTTTGAGCAAAATCACTGGGGTCTTCTCCAAAAAACGCCGAAGCATCAGAATAAATTTTGTCCCAAATATTGCTCATAATAATTCCTATAATACTCCAAATTTAAATTTAGTTTCTTTTATCTTTCAAACTTATTTTGATTACCTATGAAAAAGCTAAATGCCAGGTAGTAGGACCCTACTACACGAAGGGCACTAATACTGATGAACCCTCAAGGGTTCGAAAACTTTAAAGCTTACTTGTCTATCTAATAGTACCAAAAATCCCTTGTTAACACCGATATCGGCACGCATCCCTTCCTTCTAATAAGACCAGACCAAAATTTTTAGACACTTGGATTTAGTACACAACATTCTCAAAGGATAAGTGCGACTGATATCGCGATTGTGGACAACTATTTGACGACTACGCTGCCTGTCATCCAAGGATGAACGTTACATAAATAAGGATAAGTGCCAGGTTTTTCAAAAGTAACTGTAAATTTACTAATTGGTGGACCACCAGGTGGAGCCTGTCCATCGGGCCAAAGCCAGCCGGAATTTACATAATCTTCAGTCCCATTCATTAAATAGTTTGAATTTGGTTGAAGGTAAGTTACATTGTTACCGTCTAGCACTACGGGCAGAATAGCCCTTGCATTTACTGCAACAACTATCTTACTTGTCTCACCAGGCTGACTAGGCGGGAAAGTTGGTTGTGCATTGGATTCTGGAATTATGGAGCGAAACTCCGTCGAGTTTGCTACGTAGAATGGCGAAGCATAATCTGCAAAAAATTTTTTATCCTTTAGAAAAGTAACAGAATGAGGTTCTGCAACGGTGGTTGGGTTATCCCACCTCACGCTCTCACCAGCTTTTATTTCTATATTTTGAGGAAAAAAGGCAATAATAACACTGCTGGCATTTCCTTGTCCTGCATGCACTAATTTTGCAGTGGTACCTATCGGCTGCGCATAACTCACACCAGAAGTTGCCACTGTCGTAAGAGCTAATGCTAGTGACAAGCTAATTGAGATTAAAACTATCCTTGATTTGGTTGCTAACAATAGAATCACGGCAACTTTACTAATATTTAAAGATGTATACTCTAGACCTTGCAAGCAATGGTACTATCAGTAGAAAAGGAAAATAAACTCTTTTTTTGAAATTTAGGCAAACTTAATGCTTAGCGCTTTGTTCGTATATTCGAAATCCGCCATTAGCACTGATATAGTGACGCATCCCTTCTGGCTCACCATATTTTGAGCACAAATTTCATTCTTTGTAGACTTTAAAAATTCTTCAACTGTTACATGTAATGGATCATTAATTTCTCTATAGCACTTCCAGATACAAAGATCTTCGACGTCTACATACACATAGACGGTAAGGAGATTTAATCAGAAAATGGTGTGATGGAAAAGATAGATTCAAAGCTATTGTCTGGCAGTGGTTTAAAAATATAGAGTAATTTTTTGTTTCCAAATATTAGAAAAACTGTATTTGGCCCAAATTAATGTCTTTGAGACAAAATAAACACATAGATAGATATACGATTAGCGTGGATCATATACATGCATAAGTTTTTTTACGGAAATAATCCTCATAGTAATAAACATAGACCAACCCCAACATTGCGACCAGTAAATATATCTAGAGAGCAACTCAGAGATTTTCGAACACTACTTTCAGACCCTAGAACATCTGAGAAAATAAAAAAAAGATTTATGGTTGACAAAGCAGGCGGTTATTGTTCCATGTGTGGTGATATAGCAACTCAAATAGCAAGTTATAACATGGATGGCGCCACTCTTGTGGAAAAGTATTGTGACACATGTCTTGCAAGGGGAATTAACTAAAAATGGACCATCTTAGACAAGATTGACATCCATTAATAACAAAATTCTTCAAAATTAAGTCATTTCATATGAGTACTCATAAATGATTGTTTGCTGTATTGTCTTTTAATGAAAGGAGAACTTGGTGGTGTAATGATTAATTACCTTACAAAATTTTACACGAAGTATACCAGCACCATATCTCTCAACAAGAATTTACTACTTTCAGGTTCGGTTGGTTTTATTGTTAGTCTTCTCGTTGCATACGTATGTACGAAATATTCCATTGATGAGTTTGCAACTTCTACATTAACTGTATTAACCGGATTTATCTCCTCTAAAATAATTTTTGTTATTCTTTTTCATCTTGATAATAAGGAGAAATATACAAAAAAACTCACCGGCAAATTGAATATTGGAATTCTAAAACAAATAGTAACAAAGATGATATTTGCTGATTCTATATTTGATATTATCAACAATGTGTCAAGGTTCTTCATTCTGCTTGAATTGTTGAGAATAGAATATCAGCCGGTACAAGCTGCAATAATAGCATCTGTCATAGCCTCAAGTTTCTCTTATTTAGCCATTAATTTAATTGTAAGACGCATACATGTATTTAGCTCAAGGAAAAAATATTCTAAAAAAATTAAATAGAAGATAATAATTGAAAATTAGACTAATGAAGAGCATACTGTTACTGTTATGTCCTAGCTTTGTTTTGATGTTGTCTGGATTTACCCCCTTTAATAATTCTATCAGTGCAGAACTTAGACCGATTCTAGTGTGTACTTGATGGAGATCAACAAGTACCACCTAATAATACACATGGGCGTGGCTTAGGAAGTCTTAAGTTCACAAAGGATTCAAGACAGCTTGTATACAATGTTAATGTGAATGATATCGACAATATAACTGGTATCTACCTTAATAGCGCTGGTAACAAAAGCTGGATGTGAACACAAAAATCGGCACAAAATATCTCTCTAGTCATTATTCTTAACTTCTGTGAGTTGGAAAATGCATTGCTTGATAAAGAAGAAACAATTACTATTAATGATATGGCTCTAAACTTCCAAAAAGATATTAGAAGTTTCATAAGATCACTACTGAATGTTGAACTTAAACATGATCCCATGGGTGAAGAGGCTTATCACACCTGCAGTTATTTAAATAACTAGATATAGGAGGGATTACCTAATTAATGATACTAGTAGATATATAATGAATATATTAATTCTTGATAACAATCGTTACTTGATGATCTCTTGCGCATGGTGCTTCTAAGCAATGACAGTGTGTCAAAAATGTAGTAAACGTGAAGAATACCACACATGTTCCACGTGTAATCAACACTTATGTATTGAGTGCTTTAATACAGTTCATTTTGGTATTAACGCTCCTAGGACTAGTAATTCAATAGTATATAACAAATGCGTTTTTTGTGGGGAAATATATGGGACTAATGTTAAGGTTGAAGTTTGCGATAAATGCACAATCATACTGACTTGGATATCTTCCATGAATTATCTTGCTGCAGTAAATAGGGTTTCGCAGTTGATAAGGTCAAATAGCCTTGATTCAAAGCTGACAAATGAAAACTATTGTAAGGCAAATTTTGGAGTGCATGCTACTCAAGTTATTATGGATGCAGTAGACAGTTTAAGAATACAGTAACAATACATTCTTGACATATTTAAATCAAAATTCAGTTCTAATCTGATGTTCTAATTTGTTGAATAGTTATTGCTATCAATTATGTTATTAATGATCATATTGAAGAACTACACTAGATATTCAAATTTCCTTGTGTTCAAACCATAGTATGGTTTACAATTAAGATTCATATTTTTATCACAACTGAAATTAAGAGGTAAGAGCTCTATTTAATATTACTAATACAAGTATCGCAGTATTTTTCAACGACTGTAACATTGTCTCCAACCTCAAAGCATGCTATTTGTGTCGCTACCTTCGCACACGTGATACAGAATTTAATTTTTTTCTTTGGCTGAGCACTAAAGGACTTGACATAGAGTAAAGTCTTCAATTAGGTGAACCTCCTATCGATGTAGTTATCACGAATAAAGTCTTCCTTTGTTCCAGGTTGACCAAGAAAACAGAGAATTTGTTTCAATTTTGATTATAAATAGTATTAATATCGTCCTCTTAAGAACCTACCGACAGTATCAACTTACTAAAAACATATTAATCTTTCAAAAGCTGAACAACAACAAAGTTTGATTTGAGTTCTTATAGCAAAGATAGCAAAGATCCATGTATGTTCTGTTACGCTGGATACAGAATGAATACTTCATTATTGAACGTGGTAAGAGCTTGGTTTGACTTTATCTAAAATTATTTCTCTAAAGCCATTTCAGAAATTAAAGTTTGAAAATATAATATAATGATCACAACTTATACTGTGTGTTTTTTAGTTCGTTTATGAATTCCTCGAGCTTCTTCATAGTTTCGGGATGCAAATGATGTTCTATACCTTCTGCGTCATTATTCGCGGTTTCCTCGTCTACACCAATTATCTTGAAGAACTCAGCTAAAAGACCGTGTCTGTTACGAATATTACGAGCAATTCGGATCCCTTCATTGGTTAGTCTAATGCCTCTGTATTTTTCATACTTTAGATAGCCGGTTTCATCGAGTTTCTGCATCATTTTGGTCACGCTAGGAGAACTTACATTAAGATAACCTGAAATGTCTACGGTTGTAGCATATCCCTTCTGTTGTACCAATTCATAAATTACTTCCAGATAATCTTCCATTCTGTCCGTCCGATCCTCTTTCTTTACATTATTTGCATCGCGAATAGCCACTAGTCTATTCTCCTTGTCCGGTCCTGTCATGAGTTTATTTATCATAGGTATCCACCTCTTACTTTCCATTTTACTGCTACTAAAACTTTGATAATCATCATTAAACCAACAGTCCTGTAAGATACATTATTAGCATCCCAAATGCAAAGCCTATGATAATCCAATGATTATTTAGCAATCCTCGACTCCCATTTGTGTGATACATCCAAGCAGCAATTGAGTAAACTACCTGGAATATTGCGCCTGCACCTATCGAAAGAAAAATTACAGTTGCGATAGGAGAGTACAAAAATCCACCTACCCACGCTCCAATAATTGTAGGACCTCCTGCTATCAAACCCATAATCATCAACTTTGTTACTGGAATCCTTCGACTTTTAGCCATAGGCGCTACAATGGCTAAACCCTCTGTGGTATTGTGCAATGTGAATCCTAAAATTAAAAATGAGCTTAAAGCTACTTCTCCTAACAAGACTGCTGCGCCAATAGCCAGGCCTTCTCCGAAATTATGTAATCCGATACCAATTGCAATCATCATAGATATGGCAATAGGTTTAATCAATAACTGTTGTTGGGATGACGTAGAAGAGGATCTGATATCACTTAGTTGCGAATCAGGCTCTGAATGGCTTGAATATCCAGACTTATATTCAATCTTAGGTTTGGAACGCTTTGAGGCACGTTGAATCAATCTCTGCGATACATACAGGAGTGTTATTAAAGAAACAATTGCTACCATAATAATGAGAATCTGTGCATTAAAGGCAGGCGCAAGAGTACTGACTGCTATTTCGTTACTCTCAAGTAGAGCATCTATACCAAGAAAAACTAACAATCCTGCAGTAAGGCTAAGGAAAAAGTTATACTTATTGGGACTTAACCTTCTAATGAATGGATACCAGATAAGTCCCATCATAACAGGAATAACGCCTACATATGTACCAATGATAGCAAATGTTGAAGCCTGCCCAACAGTTGGACGCGGCGCTGGAGCTGCAGAGTCAACCTTTTTCTCAAATCTAGTTCCATCATCTGTAGTTATTCCTATCTTATATGGTTCACCAATGTTCCATACGAATGGGATTATTACTTTTGCATCTGCCAGCCTAGTTAATATTCGACTTGGCTCTATTGCTGCAGGATGTATTCTGTCATTCACATCAGCTTGTGCAATGGTGGTATTTGAGGGTCCCGTGTTTCTTATAAAGGCTACTATACCACCATCTGAAAACTCAACTTTCTCAATAGAAATTTTAGGAAGTGGTTTGACAGAGTTTTGAAATAATATTCCAGGAGAATTTAATAGCAATATTATCATTGCTCCAATAACTATAATTGGGACAACTCCAAATAGTATAGTCCTCTTAGAAATTCTGTAAGTATTAGCAATATTAGTTTCCTCTCTTTCCATCATTTCAACCCTCCTGTTGGCACAATGTTAGTTGCGTTACTAAAATTAGATTTAGAATAAATTGTGTTATTCATGGTTGAGGTAACGTTTAAATTTTGATTAACAGACTCACTTGTATTGTCTTTTACAAAAAATAGCCCTGTCCATCCTTTCTCTGCAAACTCAGTTTTGTGAGCATGAAACATATACATTCCCGGATATTTATAGCTAAATTCCAATATGCCACGCTCTGCCTGATTCATAGTAACAATATCAGTATACTCATCGGGTATCAATTTGGTCCCGGTTTTATAGAAATTAAACAAATTCGCGTGTAAGTGGAAGTTGTTGAGAGGATCAAATTCGAGCATATTTACTAGATAAATTCGAATTAGTCTATTTTTTTCAATTTGAATAGGATGATGCATATAATAGAATGGAATTCCGTTAACAGTATAGAAGTTATTTTCAGTATCAAAATCAGTGTCGTAACCGTTCATTAACATTACCATCTCGTCAGCTTGTGGTCTACCTTGTTTGGGATCGACAATGTATACTCCATAAAGACCATGGGTTATGTGTTCCTCGAGAGGCTGCATATGACAATGGTATAGGAAAACTCCAAATGGTTCAGCCGTAAATTGGTAAGTGAATCTGCCCCCTGGTGCAATTCCTTCAAATACCCCATCCATTTCTGAAGGGTGTATGCCATGAAAGTGGATTGAATGGAATTTAGTTCCTTTATTTATTAAAGTTATTCTGATTAAATCGCCTTCTGTAGCTCGTATAGTAGGTCCAGGTATTGTACCGTTATACGTCCATACATTATAGAAAACGCCTGGAGAAACTTCTTTAGTCTGCTGGTCTGACGCAATCAGTGTAAAGTCTCTTATCACTGTTCCATTAGAAGACGTTGAGACTCTTCCATAATTAAATTCCCTCAAGTATTTCATCGGGTCTACAACTGCATTCTTAGGGTTTATGACGAATGAAGTGGGATCTAAAATATCACCTGTTGTTTTTAGTATAGGATAACCTGGCGTATGTCCACCTACAGTGTCCAGCTTAGATGAATTTTGATCGCTAAGAGAACTTCTACTATATAACATTGTGGAAATAGCGAAAAAAACAATGGATATTGCAATACCAAATAGCACGACTATCCGTGGGTAACTCATCAAGTTTATTAACTATCCTTAAGTTAGTTAGAGATGATAATAAATGTTTCCCTAATCTAACAATTATGTTTGAGTGATTTGAATGTGGTGTGCATTTTGCACCAATCAAGACATATTCAGCCGTAAAATCGCTATCAATTGTTACACAGATTTAGATTAATACGTCTGAATATGGAAAATCCAGACAGAATTACATATCTAAACCCTTGAAGAGACAAATTTGTCCTTTAATCCCTTAAAGCACGCGACTTTGTCTTAGATATTCAGGATTAGAAACAGCTAAATAGCAAATCAACAGAACCCATATACATGCAAGGTTCTAATCCACCCGAACCGAGTCAAAGTTTGTCAATTTAACATGGATTCACATTGCAAACAAATTCAATCCTTTCCGAAGCATCATATTTTGAGCACAAATTTCAATGTTAATATTAATTGGATAGTTCATGTTATAATTAGTCCTAACGTTGTCACAATTAGAGTTATTGCGCACAAGATTTGTAATATAGTGGTTTATACTTGATATGGCCATCATATTTTCTTCACAATCCATTAACATACCCTGTTTGAAGCATCAAAAGTGAATACAAAATATTTGCTATGCTCGTTAAGAATCATATTAATTTAAAAATTTAACATTATCTGACTTCTATTAGATCTTCCTTAATTCCTTTTGTAATGAGAAAGTCCTTGACTGCACTTCTATGATCACCCTGCAAAATGACTAATCCATTTTTATAAGTACCTCCAGCTCCAAGTTTGATTTTCAATTCTTTAGTTATTGAAGCAACATCAGTCATACTCTCAAGGCCTTTTATGACTGTTGTTGGTTTCTTAAATTTCCTAAATTCTTTCGCGATCACCACCTTGGCTTTCTCTCTATCCAATTCTTGTAGAAAACCGTCAATCGAGCCTGTATCGTAATAACCTTCTGACACAAACAATGATGTGCTATTTACGTTAAAGAAGGTTTTGATCATAACCGGAAAAAATAACGACAGTTCTCATTTTAAGATGAAGAGATTTATTATAATGGTAATTCCAGTATTACATTACTCTCATAATACTTTATAAATATAGTAATTCTAAATTTTATAACCATGATTTATAATTCTGTCCTGAAAAATTTATCTGAAGTAAATTACGCCATCGAACGTTTAGACGCTCTAGGTGTTTTCCCACATCCTGATAAAGTAAAGTCATGGGATACGTATAAAATGGTTGACATGATAAGCAAAGCAGATAGAAACTCCTTCATCCTTGATGTAGGATGTAAC
>VBPR01000061.1 GCA_005877345.1 Nitrososphaerota archaeon | reverse complement strand
TTTCAATTTCATATACCACAGGAGAAAGTGATCCCTTTGATTGAATCAGTTTAATAGATGAGAGTAGCTGATTAGCAAAGCTCATGTCCATTACCTCAGAAGGATGACCTTCAGCAGCGACGAGATTCACTAATCGCCCTTCTCCAATGAGATAAATTTTTGTTCCTTTCTTAAGTTCGTACTCTGTTGTGTTCTCATTAACTTGTTTTACTAATATAGAGTTTGATTTAAGTGCATCAATAGAAATCTCTACATTGAAATGTCCTGCATTAGCCAGAATGCTTCCATTTTTCATTTGCAAAAAATGTTCCTCTCTTATTACATCCTTGCAGCCCGTTGTAGTGATAAATAAGTCACCTGTCATAGCCGCAGAAGCCATAGGAAGAACAGAGTAACCATCCAATTTTGCTTTCAATGCTGCAATTGGATCAATTTCTGTTATTATGACATTCCCACCAAGTCCCGCTGCTCTTCTTGCAACTCCTTTTCCGACATGTCCATATCCTGACACAACGACATTCTTGCCTGAAATCAGAATGTTGGTAGCCCTAATTATACCGTCTAAGGCTGACTGACCTGTACCATAAACATTATCAAAATCATGTTTTGTCTCAGCATCATTTACAGCCATTATCGGATATTTTAGCTTACCATTTTTTTCCATCGCACGTAATCTAATCACCCCAGTAGTAGTTTCTTCTGTTCCACCATAAACTTCTGATAGATTTTCCCTCGAATTGTGCATTTCGACAGTTAGATCGGCTCCATCATCAATTGAAACATTAGGTCTTATTGACATTGTTGAATGAATATCATCATAATACTGTTCATTTGAAACACCTCTACTTGCAAATATTGAGATTCCTTCATTAACGAGCGCCGCGGCAACATCGTCTTGTGTACTCAAAGGATTGCAACCACACCAAGCTAAATCAGCTCCTAAATCACATAATGTACGAATCAATACTCCTGTTTCTTTTGTAACGTGCAAACAACCGGCAATCTTAACGCCATTTAAGGGACTATCATCTTTCAATTTTTTTTTAAGTTTAGATAATACTGGCATATGGACTTGAGCCCAATCAATCTTTTTCTTCCCTTGTTCAGCTAAATTAAGGTCTTTGATACGGTATTTCATTCATCTCTGTGATAAATACGAGACATATTATTCTTCACCTTAAATTAGATATTTCCAGAAGTTTATTTGGTTACTTGTTACATTGCAAATGATTCCACCATTTTACTTGTAAGTGAGATTCATTGAGGCCATATGCAATCGACAAGGAGGGGCTACGCCAAAGTAATATCACAATAAATATATGAAATAATTTATCGAGAAAATCATGAGAAGGCTTCAAATCGCAGTTATAGGATACAACCAAGATAAATCAAATGAGAAAACAAACAAAATAGCATATGAGGTTGGAACTGAAATCGCTAAGGCAGGTGCTATACTAATTTGTGGTGGTCTTGGAGGTGTCATGGAATACGCTTGTAAAGGTGCAAAAGAGCATGGAGGTTTAACAGTAGGAATCATTCCTCAAGAGGAAGTTCAGTTTGCAAACGAGTTTTGTGACGTGGTAATTGCAACAGGATTAGGTTATGCCAGAGACTTCGTTGTTTCAACATCCGCAGATGGGATTATTGCCGTTGGTGGAGGTGTAGGAACTTTAATAGAGCTATGCGTTGGATATATGTTAAAAAAAATATTAGTAACAATACCCAGTAGTGGTGGTACTGCTGAAAAATTTGGTGGAAGTTATGTTGATGACAGGAAGAGAGTGTTTATCCAAACTTCACAAAACGCATATTCTGCAGTCAAAGTTATCTTAGAGTATTTTGGATCAAAACAATAGCGACCCCAATACGTGCAAAAAATGGAAATAAATCATGAATTACGCTGAAAATGATTTTAAATAAGGATCAGGGGCGTAGAATGATCCATTTCTTTCTTGCAACTGATTCAATGTATTTATGATTTTTTCATAACCAAACTCTTTTCCAATCTCAAATAGATCTTTTTTAACACCCATTCCAAGTTTTAGAGCTAATTCCATATCCTCTTTCGTGCAAACATTATTGGAAATAAGCCATGCAGCATTATTAATCGCAACTGATAGAATCCTAATTGGGTCATATTGTTTGGCTTCCTCTTCAGAGAGTGGAATCCTCTCATAGTTCTTGTCACCATATGAATAGAAACCGTCTCCTGATTTTTTACCGTATTTTCCTGATGAAAATAACTGTTCTATTTTAGGATGGGGGTTTACCACTTTCTTATCACGAGAGTACATTTCAACAGTTGCTTTGTAAATAACGTCAAGACCAGTATAGTCTGCCAATTCAAATATACCCATTGGTAGAAACATTTTGAATTTCACAGATGAGTCAATTTGGGTCATACTTTTACCGTCACTTTCCAAACAGTATACTGCCTCGTGCACCAACGGTATGAATATTCTATTTACAATAAATCCAGGAACATCCTTATTACACAAAATAGGATCTTTTCCTAGAGATTTTACAAAATTAATTCCAACATCAACGATTGAATTGTCAGTTCTTGCTCCTGGTATAACCTCCACTAATTTCATCAATTGTGGCGGATTAAAGAAATGTAATCCTATAAATCTTTTTGGTCTACTGGTCAGTTGAGATATTTCACTAATTGGTAAAGTGCTAGTATTCGATGAATAAATTGTACTTTCTTGAGCAAATTGATCCACCTCTGAATAAACCTTTTTCTTGAGATTGAGATCCTCTGGAACTGCTTCGATAAGCAAGTCAGTGTCAACTAACGCATCTTTCAAATCGACAATAGGTTTTATTCTGCCATAAATCTTGTCTGATTCTTGCTTGTTTATCTTATTTTTTTCAACCAGTTTATCTAAGGACCATCTTATTTTATTCATGGCACTATCTAAGAATCTTTCCTCTATGTCACGTAATATTACATCATATCCATTCATTGCTGAAATCTGTGCTATACCATGACCCATTATTCCAGAACCCAATACTGTGATATTATTTATGTTCGGCAACGGTAATACTCCAAAATTCATGATTTTTAATGTTACGATTTTGATTCAAAATAATTATAAATCGAAATTCTCGAAACCGTTTTATTGTTAGTCATATATCTTGTATAAATTACAGTTGATACGAGCGTTTGCTTTTTTACTAAATCAAGATGATCCAAGAAAATGCACCGCATTGAAACTGATCAAATTTGGTACTGTTATACCTACCAGGGTCATAAAACATAGCATGCTAGTCTTAAATCCTTTTGCAGGTGAAGTTGTTTGCAAAACAGATAAAAATTTGGTCGATTCCCTATGTGTTATTGACTGTTCTTGGAATAAGGCCCAAGCAGTCTTGACAAACTACAAATTTTTGAAAAAAGGAGTTGTTAGAAGAATCCCTGCTCTATTGGCAGGAAATCCAGTAAACTACGCAAGGCTTGGTAGACTATCAAGCGTTGAATCTATGTCAGCATGTTATTATGTACTTGGAGAAAAAAAATTTGCGAACAGTTTACTAAACAAATTCAAGTGGGGTCATACATTTATAGAATTAAACCATGATGCCTTAGAGGATTACTCAGCTGCGGATAATAGAAAAGAAGTAATGAAAATTGAAACAGAATACTTTGGAAACAAAATCTTGGAGAACAATGTTTATTAGTGGATTGTAGTTGTAAATCGATCGAATTTCATTATCGTAATATGCTTTGGTTGCTAAATTTAGTATACATCCTGATTTGTAATGTAGTAATCTTGATAATATTTCAAACGTAAAATTAGGATGTTCTTTTATTTGCTCGATAGTAACCATTCTATTATTCTATCTAAATTATTGCTAGTTATGGTAACTTTTATTGGTCCAAGAGGCGATTCTTCATAGTGTTCAGCTAATGATATCACTCTACTGTAGGCTGCTTGCTTGTTCAAAAAGAACCACGTTAAATCGCCTCTTCTATTCCATTCCAAGAGTTTTCTCAAAACAGCTGAGGAAGATTTTGATCTTACGCCAACTCGAATATGGTGTAATGAAAGGGACCCTGTACAAGTTGCTTCGAAACGCCCATCTTTTAGAACGGGCTGGCATCCATTCGCAACGTATTGTAGACATTTTTTTACCTTTTCTGGATCTTCAGAAGGATTAAGAACTGTTTCTGCCTTCACCTTAACATTCTCATCTTGAAGATCATAAGTCTTTCCTGACAATTATAATCACGCTAATTTGATTTATTTCTACCTTCTTGAATCCACTTGTGTACCGTAATAAAACTGCGTTGACACAATTCAGATATTGAAATATCATTATTTGAAATAGTTTCATCGGCTAAGGCTATGGCATTACTTATTCCTACGTCCATCTCAATTTTATCACGTTTATCAAATTCACCTATATTAGAAGGTACGTCAGAACGTCCTCTTTCTCTAACATGTGTGTATCTTGTAAGAGTTGAACCGTGAATAGCTAACAATTTGACTGAACCTATCCGTCTGAGAAGGCGTACTTCAGCCATGCTCCTTATTCCATCTACTATCACAACACTTAACTGCTTGTCTTCCTTTTTCATTAGTTTGATTTTGTTAACAATCAAATGTGCAACAGCTTGTGGTCCATTTCTCTTTCGGAGTCTTAACATCAATTTTGCAAGATTGTCACTTGTAGGTTCCAACCCCTCATTCTCTGCGACCTCTCTAACTACATCACCCATAATCAAAAGTGGAATACCTTTCTGTGATAGGTAGTTGGCAACCGTAGTTTTACCCGCTCCAGGCATGCCCGTTAGACCTACAATCAGAGTATCCTTTAACATGATAACATCAAGTGACGATGATTTTCAATAACTAATGTATTAAGTTTAGCAAATTTTTTGCAGCTAATTGTATATCTTCTGCTTTGATTGTTTTTCTTCGAGCGTGGACGCTTAGATCAACTGCCTGAACACAAATCTTAGTAGCAACTTCTTCAAGTATCCTTCTTAACTGGTCTGCTGCATCCTCACTAACTCTCTCTCCTCCAGATTTCTTTATGATTCTGTACATAGCTGCAAGACCAAGTTCTGGAAATTCTGTCATTTTTCATCAAGTATTCGTAGGTTGCCTTAAAGTATTATGTCAAAAAAATGAGAGTTTAAAATAAATTATATCATGCACACATGTGATTTAATAGTTTCTCATGTTGAACGTTGTGGAAGTATTAGGATGCAGGTATTAGATGAAAACAGCCAGGTATACTATAATTTCAAAGACCTATTTGGAAGCAGGTTCTTTTTTAATTTCTTTGATTACTTGTTTCAAATACTTTTCCAGCTCATTTTCATCAAATTCAAACGATTCCTCATTGCTAATTTCGGCAATCTCTTTGTGTTCAGAAATTTTCTTCACAGTTTTCTGAATTTCTTTCTCCATTTCAGCGCGTCCTATAGGCTTTAGTAGTTTTAAGGCGTACGGATATTAAGTACAACATAATCGCTAAATGGAAAATTTTTCTCGATCCGCTCCTCCAGGACTATCATGGTTGGTTAGTAAGTAGTCCCAAGGGAGTAGATCGTTTCCTGACCCAATTCGTCCTCCCTACAGGCTTTAACTTTTTTATAATTTATTGAACTAACGCTTTGAGATGTATCGTGTAATTCTAGAAAATATATATGATTATGACAATCGTTCATTTGCGCTTTGCCAATCGTGTTACTGGACAGCAACTATTTTTACCAAGATAGAAAGTTACGAATGTCCTCTTTGCCGTGGCGAGAATGTTGAATTGATCCCCTTAAGATTGGATGAAAGGTATGAATACCAGTTAGAACCAAATAAGGGTCTTGAAATTAAATTTTCGATAGATGAAGAGATAAGGGATTTGGAGACGGAAGATTAGGATATTATTAATGGAACCTCCAGAAATTCGATTTCAAATTCTTTACTATTTATATAATAAATATTATGGCGGACAAACAGGAAAACTTCACTCGGCAGAGAAAATAATTCAAGAAACAGAATTAAAAAATATTGATAGGAATCTGATAAATGGGGACATTGCATATCTGTATAGCAGTGATTTAGTAACTGGTAAAAGAAGTATTGGTAACGGAGGTTATCCACCTTCGATTATTATTACTAATAAAGGTATAGATCTTGTCGAGAATATTATTAATGAGATTATTGTAAATATACTTAATCAACAAGATAATAGGATTGTAAAAAATAAAATTGAATTAATAGCAAAATCAGATCAAAGAACGAGAATAACAAAAATTTGGGGATATGTTAAAGAGAAACCAGAACTTTTTGTAAACATTGGCGAGAAGGCACTTAAATTATTTCTCAGTGGAGGATATTAAACAATCAATAATCTAGCACTTTCTATTATCGCAACTGCGGCCAAGAGAGATAAGAATCAGGGTAGTTCAGGCAAACCAGTTTAATCCTTCCTTTTTTTAGGTATCTGGTATTAGTAATTCATACCTATTTAACCTACAAACTAATTTTAAAGAAAGCAAGTATTCAAAAAGTAACATCTACGGTAAATCGAAGAAATAGATCTTTAACATTCAATCTTAATTTTTTTCAATTGCCATTCTAAGTTCTTCGCGGTATGATTGCATGATAAGCAAACTAGTAAGTCATTCAGGGAAACACTTTAGATCTAGAAGAAAGTTGGTCTTTTAAAACCTTATGATACTTTGTATTATACTGATGAAACTTTGCATGATACTTTAAGTCAAATCCAGTGAGTGTTCTATATGAATATTCAGTATCCCGACGGTCGAAGACCTGCGAATTTTAACATTGAAATAGTATTTTGGACTAAATTTGGTACTAGTGAAAACGCAAAATGTCTAATGAGATTCTTGGTAAATTCCTATTAAAGCTATATGAAAAAACCGGCGATGATGAAATAGGTTATTTTGATAGATATGAAATTGGAGAAGGCATAGGATTACTAGATAAAGTTCAAACAGATCACGTAGTAGAAAATCTAGTGAAAGACGGTTTTGTAATTAATGAGGTACAAAGCTCTAAAATCAGAATTACTGAAGAAGGAAATAAGAGACTTAGAAATAATCAAATTTAAGCATAATTAGCTTTAGAATTTATTTTAAAACTGGTATAAAGTTGCTCTATAAATAGGATTTTGTGTACTACATTGTATGCCTAAAAGATCCTCTAGTAAAAGATCTAAGGTAGATACAGCGTTATCTACGAGAACAAAAAAGGCAATAGATTCACTGCCTGAACACGCTCAACATATTTTTAAAAAGGCACACGCCAATGCTGTAAAACAGTACCAAGATCCAGCCAAAAGACGAGGAGGTAAAAGTCAAAGTGCCGAAGAAGTCGCTCATAAAGCAGCATGGGCTGCGGTTAAGCAGAAGTACAAGAAGCAGGGCGATGAATGGGTAAGAAAGTAACGAGAAGGGATCTTTCATATGCTGTTAATTAAATGTAAAGATTGTGGAAAGACTATCCCGGCAGGTTATCAACAAGATAGGGAATCATTTGAAGCAACAAATTTTACTGAACAACTAGAAAAATGTCCAAATTGTGGTAACGTAAAGCCATATTTTAAAGTAAATTATTTCTTCAAAGAAAGTTGAAAGTACTTTATTGGAATTTGACGCTCAATGAGCCTTTTGCAAATTGTTTTAACGTTGGTTAAATATAGATAATTAATTGATGGCCAAACAGACCACGAAGATCTGTAAGAGGTGCAAGACAGAATGTCAACAAGATACTGGTTATCCTGTTTGTGATTATTGTTTAAGGCTCTTAGATAACTCGGAATGAAGTACGAGACTGAAAATTTAATTGTCTTTTTACCACCAACAAATTAGATTTCAACTCATCTCTTCCTTTAGAAGTTTGAATTTTCTCAAATTAGGTCTAGCCCCGGATAGACAGAGTTACTTGATGCTTTCTTGAAGGAAAATCAATCATTGAACGTCCAAGAACCACCCAAATTAATATGAAAGAGAATCTGAATAAGCTTTGTTGATCATTGGAAATTCCTATGGTGACGTTATCCTTTCAAGCAAAAAGTTATTTATTTTAATAATTTTAGAAATTTTTTTTAGTAGAACTAATAATTTAATGTTGTGAATTAATAATGGCACCATGAGTATTGAACCATTTGATTGGATGAGTGGATTTTTTGGTTCTGACAATTGGCCATTTTCAAGAGGAACAAGACGGCGCTTTAACCCATTTGGATCATATGATGAAATAAAGAGGGAAATGGAAAGGGATTTTGAAGAATCTTTCAGAAACATTGAAAAAATGGTTCCTAAAGATTTGATAAAAGAATATGACACAGCACAGGGTAAAGTCAGAGAGATTGGACCACTGGTTTATGGATCCTCAGTAACCATAGGACCAGACGGTAAACCAAAAGTCAAGGAATTTGGAAATTTTAAACCTTCACAGCTAGGAGGTTCTGGATACTTTGGCTCTCCAATGATTACATCAGAAAGAGAACCTATGTCGGATGTAACTGAGACCGACAAAGAAGTTAAAGTTGTAGTTGAGATGCCCGGGGTATCAAAGGAGAATATCAAGATAAATGCATACGAAAATAAAGTAGAAGTTAAAACTGAAGCTACCAAAAGAAAGTATCATGAAGTAATAGAAATACCGCTCGATGCCGATATTGAAACTGCCAAGTCTAATTATAATAGTGGAATCCTTGAGATAATATTCAAAAAGAAAGTTGAAGGCAAACCGAAGGGCAAAAACATTACTTTGGATTAGACAATATTAATTGATCCCGCATTAGGAGAATCTGCAAGAGCCAAGAAGATATGACATAAAGCGTGGTTATTAAAGTGTGGTTCTATTGCTGTTAATTCATATTGGGAACAATGAGTTTTATTTTCCCTTTCAATTTTTTGCTAAATA
>VBPR01000060.1 GCA_005877345.1 Nitrososphaerota archaeon | reverse complement strand
CTTCCTTTTTCTTCGAAAAATGGCTCTTCCAATTGGTACGTCATGTTAATTGTGACACTGCATGCATGTATTTAAGAAACATGGTGATGATATCTTCCATCAGAAAAAAATGCGGCGTCCATCTATGTCATATCCGCCGACTTTATTTGACTGCATCAGCAATTGGTGAAGGATCAATTCCCATTTCTTTTGTTCATACTCCAAGAATAGGAACTTTCCCCGTTGAAAATAATTCTTACCAAAATAGAGTATCCACTTTAGTAAATATCTACAGTCAGTGTTAAGTATTGCCTCCATCATATCATCCCTTGTAATGTTTCTTAATAATCTATGACAATAATAGAAATAGAATTGTATTTTTACCAAGATCTTAATATCCTATTAGTTTGAAGCTATTGCAAGTATAAAATAAATTAAAAATAGATAAAAGAAAAATACCAAGCAATCATGGCCAAAATAGCCGAAATATGTATATGCTACTCGCGAAGTAGTATAATACCTTATTGCAACAGGTACGGGTGGATGGTACTGATCTACAGATTATAAGGTTACTTGCCAGAGACTCTAGAACTCCTTACAGAAGCATAGCTGCTGATGTTGGAATAACGCAAGGTGCTGCAAAAGAAAGAATTAATAAAATGATTTTAAGTCGAGTAATAGAAAGGTTTGTTGTACTTATAAATCCAATAATATTTGGTTATGAAAAACTATGTGTTTTAATAGTTAAGAATATCGATAAGACAACTATAGAACAAGACATATTCAAAAAGTTAAGCCTTTTGGGAGACCTTGTTGCTTATTCAGAGGAACTAGAGGGATCTTATATATTCAGACTATATGTTAAGGATATAACACAGTACAAGATAGAGACACTAAGTGATTTACTAAAACCAGCAACGGTAGAGACTTTCTTTGCGGATTTTAGTCGACCGCCAACTATGAAAGTTCATAGTTCTGATTTGGAGATTATGAAATGTTTACTATCAGATGCTAGAAAGTCAGTTGATAATATTGCCAAAGAAACTTCGCTCTCGCATAAGACCGTGGCAAGAAGATTAGAAAAAATGAGGGGAAACTATGTTTCACAATTTACTATTTCAAGAAACTTAACTTCTATGCGATTAACAGGCTATATGGAATTTGATGTATTAATTCACATTGAGTTACCTAGACACCAGAGCGTACTTGAAAAAATATATCGTGAATTGGACGAATACTTGATTTTTATTCCAGCTTGGTATCAAAGACAGGTTATTGTCGCAGTATTCTTTTGTGCAAACATTTCTACAACCAAGTTAATATTAAGAAGATTAGTATCTTATAATGGAGTCAATAAAGTCGAGTCGTTCATAAGAACTAGTATAACAATTAATCAAAACTGGTTAAAGCGGGAGATTGATAAAAGATTAACAACTAATCATCGTCGGCTGCTGCAACAACAAAAGACTGACTGATTTTTATACCTACACACTAAAAATCAGACAAATGTTAGAAAATTTAAACCAAAACTATACCTTGACTTGCACTAAGCATAAATCAATCTTATCTCTATATTGTTACATGACCTCTCGTAGAACGGCAAACTCAATAGAGAATGCTACAAGCAGTCACTTTCATCAGCGCTTGACAGCCGATAATTCGCTGTTAGTTCTAATTGATCATCAGGTGGGACATTTGCTGACCATTAAGGACATTGACCAGGAAGAGTTACGCCATAATGTGGTTGCGTTCGCACGCGCAGCTCGTGTCTTGGGTGTTCCAGTAATTCTGACATCAACTGCGCCAAATATATTTGGTCCCACTTTACCAGAGCTGACAGAAGCGTTACCAGGTGTAGAGAATATAGAACGAAGTATCATCAACGCTTGGGATGATCCAAAGGTAAGACAGGCTATCAAGGAGACCGGACGACGAAAGGTTCTCTTCTCGGCCCTAACTACTCATGTATGTCTGGCTTTTCCTAGCATCTCAGCTGCCAGTGAAGGTTATGACTCATATGCTCTACTTGACGGTTCTGGTACATGGAATGAAACCTTACGAGTAAGCGCAATAGCGCAGATGCAGCAAGCAGGTGTTATTATTTCATCGGGCTTTGCGGCGTTTATTGAAATGGTTCATGATAATGCAAATCCAATTGCTCCCAAAGTCTATGCAGCTCTAGATCTTCCAGGTGGCAAATCACTATCACAACTACTCAAGGGCACGACGTAACCAGAGCCTTAACAGGCTGAATTCTAATTGAGGATGAAGATTACGGTGTTGTGTCTTATTTCAGTTAGTGAAAATAACGAGATATCCTAGGCACCATATATATGACTGAACAACACAGCTCGCCTAAATCTGTTCTGTCAAGTCAAAGACTATTCAGGGCCCTGTGGATAGCCAATACAGCCTCAAATATTGGTACTTTCATGCAAAGCGTTGGTAGTGCTTGGCTGATGACATCGCTTTCCGCTTCACCATTAACTGTTGCTCTTTTGCAAACAGCAACTAGTCTATCTATTGTACTGCTAGCCTTACCAGCAGGAGCACTTGCAGATGTATTTGACAGACGTCGAGTACTTTTAGTAACACACTATTTTATGCTTGTAGTTGCGGCAATGCTTACCTTGCTTACTCTGACTGGATTTATTACGCCGTCTATTCTTTTGTTATTAACGTTTCTTTTGGGCGTCGGCGCTGCGGTGAGTATTCCATCAGCAATGGGCTCTGCGATGGAACTGGTACCAAAACCTGATGCACAGCACGCTATAACACTTGGAGGAATAAGTATCAACATCGGATTTGCCGTCGGTCCAATAGTAGGCGGACTGGTAGTAGCAGCATATGGACCTTGGTCTGTGTTTATGCTAAATGCACTGTCATTCGTAGGTCTCATAATATTTCATCAGAGATGGCATAGAGCTCCATATTCTGGCCAACTACCACCCGAACGTGTGGTTGGTGCGATGCGCGCCGCATTAAGATATGTACGCCACTCCACACACATACATGGATTATTTGTTCGGGATTTGGCATTTTCTATCAGTAGCAGTTCGCTGATGGCACTATTACCAGTCCTAACTAGGCAAGTATTGGGACTTGGGTCAACGGGTTTTGGAGTACTGGTAGGATGCTTTGGCCTTGGAGCTATAATCGGAGGTTTTCTTGTCCTTCCACGACTACCAAAGAAACTTTCGATAGAATGGACGGTAGGCGGAGCGATTTTAGTATTTGCCGGTACTCTGATAACTTTGGCTTATCAGCCAAATTTTGTCATTCTTTGTTTTGCAATGATGTCAGGAGGCATCGCACAACTCATCATAATATCCAGCCTCAACTTTTCAGCATATAGATCTGCCCCACAATGGATTGGAATTCGTGTATTATCTATTCATATACTCGTATTTCAAGCAGGTTTGACAGGTGGAAGTATATTGTGGGGGACTCTTGCGGACCTGCTTGGGGTTCCTAATGCATTATTACTGGCTTCCATTGCGTTGATAGGTGGTTTGACTGCAATGACTCGCTATAAATTATTATTGCATGGCAAAGATCTTGACATTAATCCAGCTCTCCATTGGCCACTTCCACAAGTAACAGCCAATATAAGGCCAGATGATGGACCAGTATTAATACAGATTGAATATATAGTAGATAGAGCAAAATCAAAGGATTTTGAATTTGCAATAGAAGAGCTAAAAAATGTCCGTCTGAGAGACGGAGCGATAAATTGGGGTGTTTTTCATGATATTGCAAATCCTGATCGTTATGTTGAGACATTCATCGCCGAATCCTGGGCTGAGCATCTGCGTTATCATGAACGCTTTACAAATATCGATAGAGAAATAGAAGATCGTGTTCTTTCCTTTCATATCGCCAAGGCTGCTCCCGTAGTTAACCACTTTATTGGCTTAACAAGCTAATGATCCTATAATTTCATATTGGTCTGACCTATGTTAGAATCTGTTACTCGGTTTAAATAATCTTCTTACCCTGTAGTTCGTGATGAACTCGATGGAAAGGATGAATGAACCTATCCCCTAAATGGGACCAAGCAGATATGAATCCCTAAGATTTCGGAAATAAATAACCATAATCCATACATAAGAAGAGAAGTACGAGTAAATTTATCAGGGAGATAATATATGTAAATGGAATAAACATGTTCCTTTTTTCATGTGTTAGTGTTGTTACTCTAGCAGGTACCCTAACTGGCACTAATATGTAAAAATTCTGTATTAAGAAATGTGGCTGATATACTCATTTCCAGATGATATCACAAGTCAAAATTTATATTCAAGGTGAAAAGGATGACGCCTGATATCTACAATGACTTGAGCAATGCAGGTTGCAGCTATAATAGACATAAAGAAAACAGGTAACAGAGTATCACTTAAAGCAGCGCCAATAATAAGAACAACTACTGCTGTCCCTAGGTTGTAAATTGCCTCTCTGTATTTTTCTGACCATTTTGATTTAACTAAAGTAACGTTACTCTTTGCAGAAGTTATTTCTATTACACCTATAGCAGACAGGCATATAGAAGTCGAAAGGCACATAAGCCATGATTCAGAAGGCGGCAGAGCTAAACTTTGATTGCTCAGAACTACATGCTCCACACCTACACCCAGTGCTGTAAACCCAATTATCAAAGGAATATGGATGTATAGCCAGGTAACATATACTCCTAATTGCTTATTTTCACGAAGTGCCCTTATTTCTGAACCATCCAGATTATCAAAATACAGCCACCACAGACTAAATGTCATTGCAAGTCCCAAGGCCGCAGTTACCATGGAAGATATAGTCCATTGATGAGTTGCAATGCCATCAACAACACCCAAAATTGCTATGCCTAAAACGATTATTGTAAACAATCCAAAACGTTCTGGCAAATGCCTTGTATGGGGAGCAAATTGCATTGAAAACTGTTTAGTGAACAACAATGGGATACCTATATCAACTGCTAAGCCAATAATCCATAGAATGAATCTGAGCGGTGGAGGTACGAATACAGATGCAAACCATATTGCTGTCGAAATCGAAAATCCAATTGAATAACGAGCTGTTAGCTTGCGCGCTGCAGGTACGTGTCTTCCTGCACGCTGGTACTCAATTATAAGTATAGCACGACTGGCAGCATAGGATAGAGCAAACCAACCTGAATTGCTACCCAAGCCATCAGGAATATTAACCGCCATAAAGGCAAAAGCGCCAATCTGTAATAGCATAAGAAACCGATGTACCACATCATCAGTCCCAAATCTTGTTGCATAAAATGTAACACCAATCCAAGCCCAGAAAACTGGTATGAACAATGCTACAAATTTAAAAAACCCATTTATAGAAACGTCATGACTAAGATTGATACTCAATTGTAAGACAACTATTGCAACTATTAGGTCGAAAAAACTTTCTAGCCATGAAGCACGGCGGTCGGTATAACTTTCCACTTCTTTATATTTATCAAAAGTAGTTATTATGATTAATTGGTAGTGTTAAAACTATAGAGTGAGACGCAGGGAAGGGATACAGGAGAAGGCTACTAGGAAATTTACAGAATTTTTTTGCAACTATTCAGGGCGAAGAGAGCGGATTCAAGGGCTATTTCATTCTTGAGAACAATGGAAATAGTAATGAGACGATTATTGGATGGTTTATCATGCATTCCAAACATGGGTCGTATCTTTGCTTTGCCTTAAATTAACTACACTAATTTAGCTCTTTTCAAAGCCCTCTCTGTGTATCCAATAATATGATACTCTGTCAACGCCAATAAAATAGTCTTGGTAGCATCTACTGTTTAACAGGTAACTATGGCAATCTGTTAAACAATCGAAATTAAACAAAATTACAATATTAGAAACATCTTACTCATATTCCTTGTATTGAGCAGTGGCAACTCTAATAAATCATAAAGTAAGATTATACACTATGTCGAATAAGAATGCGACTGACAAGCAGGAAATCATTGATGGACTGAATGAAGACCTCGCAAGGGAATACCAAGCAATAATTCAGTATGTTGTTTTTAGCTCATCTTTAAAGGGAGCTGAATATGGCGATATTGCAGAAGAACTAAAATTACACGCCTCAGAAGAACTTGAGCACGCACTGGAGGTGGCAAAGCAAATAGATTATTTGGGAGGCGATCCTACGGTGAACAGTAAAGAAGCAGGTTACTCACAGGACTCAAAAACAATGCTTGAAATTGATTTGAAGTCAGAGCAGGAAACCATAAGGAATTATCGAGATAGAATACGCCAAGCTGAAAGTGCAGGCGAATACGCACTATCAGAAAAATTAAGAGGTATTATTGCTCAAGAACAAGATCATGAAATAGATCTCAAGGATGCACTTGGGCTTCGCTAAGACAGCACCACTTGAGGGAAGGAATTGGCATAGCTCTCGATCTCAAAGGGGAACGAATGTTTGTGACTGACCTAGGTCGTTCGATCTATTCGGCCAAGCTCGACGAGCACGGCTGCCAGTATTTTCCGATGCTCCAATGCATTTCGATGCCATTTGGCACATGTCGATGCATCTTCATACGTTATTTGCAGGAATGCCAGTAAAACCTCATAAGGCGAATTTGCGGGGATCATGAGTCCAAACGGTTACTATGTACTCCGTCACGCTTTTATCTTTAAGGTCAGCGGCGAAAAGACTCGTATACAACGAGGGATCTAAAAATAGTATCAAGAATGATCACGAGCGACCAGCACCACGACATAACAACTTAAGGCCACAAAATAAAATATTCACTCAAACAGGAAGGTTACTATTCCTGGAGTATTTTATGAACAAATGAGATGGCGATTGACCCTTCACCCACTGCTGATGCAACACGTTTGATGCTTCCACTACGGACATCACCCACTGCGAAAACGCCCGGCAAATTAGTTTCAAGCAAGTACGGTTGACGATTAACAGGCCAGCGTACGTCGCTCAACTCTTCTGGAGACAGATCTGGTCCAGTTTTAATGAATCCTTGATCATTAAGCGCTATACAGCCATTCAGCCAAGGGGTGTTCGGATCCGCCCCTGTCATGACAAATATGTGTCTAATTTTGTTCTTCTCAGTTTGGCCCTTTTGACTGTTACGCCAAATGACATTTTCTAGATGTTTCCCTCCTTCGACAGCCACGATCTCCGTATACGGATGTAACATTATAGTCGCGGTCTCTTCGATCCGACGAACCAAATAACGAGACATTGTCTCTGCGAAACCGGCTGACCTAACTACCATATGCACACGGTTTGTAGTCCCAGCCAGAAACACAGCAGCCTGACCCGCCGCATTTCCGCCCCCTATCACAATCACCTCTTCCCCTGCACATAACTGTGCTTCCACAAATGTGGCACCGTAGTAAACACCGGCACCTTCAAAGCGTGATAGGTTTTCCAGTGGTAGCTTCCGATATTGAGCACCTGTGGCAATCAAAACGGTGCGAGTGAATATTCTAGTCCCATTATCAACCTCGATTATGTACGGTTTGCGGTCGCAATTTATTCCTGTGGCCTTAGCGACGAGTATATGCGCACCGAATTTTTGAGCTTGAAGGTACGCTCTAGATGCCAGTTCCTGACCAGAGATACCGGTTGGAAATCCCAAGTAATTTTCGATCCTTGAGCTGGAGCCAGCCTGACCACCCGGAGAACCTGTTTCCAGTACCAGAACATCGAGTCCTTCAGAAGCGCCATATACCGCGGCCGCCAGACCTGAGGGACCAGCCCCGATGACTACAAGATCGCGCACCTGGGTTTTGTCAATAGATTCATTGAAGCCAAGGCAGTCTGCGATTTGTTCATTACTTGGATCTCGGAGCACCAATTGGCCTCTACAAATCAATACTGGTATTTCATTGGCAGAAATTTGGAAACTATCTAATAGACTTTGCACGTCAGGATCGCGCTCCAGATCTATGTAGGAATATGGATGTCCGTTGCGCATCAGAAACTCTTTGATCCGCAGAGTATCTGCTGAAAATGTTGACCCAATGAGTACAATGTCTCCGACACCAGCAGCTATTAACTCTACTCTACGGAGGATAAAGGCCCTCATCAATATATCACTGAGTTCAGCATCGGTTTGTATCAAACCCAACATTTGTTGGTGATCCAGTTCGATTACCTTACCTGTTATAGTAACACGCGCACGAAACATAGACCGGCGACCAGAGAGTGTGTTAACTTCACCAGTAAATTGGCCAGGCCCATGGACTGTTACAAGGGTTTCCTGAGCTCCGAAGGGACGCACAATTTCAAGTTCACCTGTAATCACAACAAAGAAAGGGATATTGATGTCTCCTTGCTCGACCAGCAATTCGCCACTTTGAACTGCACGTATATGACCATGTGCCTCAATACGATTAATCTGGGCTTGCGTTAATACCGGAAATATTTTCTCGGTCCTGGAGCTAGTTAAAGGAAGGCCTCTGCGTATATTACTCATAGTTGTTACTTCCATCTCATTCTTTATTAAATTGGTGAGATACCAGTGATTAGCTACGTTATCGGATTGTAAGTACCTGAGTTATATAATTGCAAAACAAAAAGTATACTATGGAAAGCACATCTAAAACAGAGTTAGATGAGCCTAGGAGCGGATCTCTATGACTGAAGTTGGTACTGGAGACATCCCACCACTGAACTGGGACGTGCTCGTAACGCCCGGCATACCGATTGCCACGAGCGACCTGCCTCCAGGCACGAATCAGGCGATGTTTCAGGCGATAGCGTCAACCCTCATTTATGGCAAGCAAGACGCAGTTCTAGTCGACGCCTTTATGACCATCAAGCAGGCTGATGCCCTAGCGGATTGGGTTGTGGCAAGTGGCAAGAACCTGACAGCGATCTATATCACGCATGGCCATGGAGACCATTGGTTTGGAATCGGAGCTCTTCTTGAATGCTTCCCAAATGCTAGAGCAGTCGCAACACCTGATGTTGTGAGAGTTATGCGCCAACATGCCTCCCCAGAGATCCTTGAGAGGGTTTGGAAGGCGGGATTTCCGGGCCAGATCCCAGACCGGCTCGTGATCGCCGAGGAG
>VBPR01000059.1 GCA_005877345.1 Nitrososphaerota archaeon | reverse complement strand
GCAATAAATAAGCTAATGTTAAGAAAGGTGCTGTATACAAAAAATTAAAATCTATTTAGTTTAGGTCATATGTATTGACGAGATATACAATTTCCTTAGTTAATGGAGACGGAATTGGTCCTGATCTTGCCAATTCCGGACAGATACTACTTGAGAAGATAAGTGACTTTTCTGGGATAAAGCTTGAAATAGTTAACGTAGAAGCAGGAGACAATGCCTTGATAAAATACGATAAAGCTCTGCCTGATTTTTCATTTGATAGTATTAAAAAATCAGATGTTTGTCTTAAGGCACCTGTAGGAGAAAGTGCAGCAGATGTAATTCTTGTCCTACGGCGATATTTTGATCTTTATGCTAACATTAGGCCGGCAAAATCGTACCCAAATGTAAAATCTCTGCATCCATCTGTGGACCTAGTAATTGTCAGAGAAAATACTGAGGATGTTTATTTGGGATGGGAATTTCCCATTGGAGATGATGCCGTGATAGGTTTGAGATTAACAACCACAGAAGCGTCAAGAAAAATCGCAGAATATGCTTTTGAAGAAGCGTTAAGGAGAGATGATAAAAAAAGTGTTGTTTGTGTTCACAAGTCAAATGTTATGAGAGTCGGTGATGGCATGTTCTCTAAAATTAGTAAGGATGTTGCAAAGAAATACCCTGACGTGGACTTTAGCGAATCGTATGTTGACGCATGCGCTATGAATTTGATTAGAAGTCCTCAAAAATTTGACGTCCTCCTGACAACAAATTTGTTTGGAGATATCCTGTCAGATGAGGCTGCACAAGTTGTTGGTGGCCTGGGATTGGCTCCTGCAGGAAATATTGGTGAAAAATTTGCTATATTTGAGCCCGTTCACGGAGCTGCGTTTGATATTGCAAATAAGAACATTGCAAATCCTTCATCTATGTTCTTATCTATAAAAATGATGTTCGAGTGGCTCGCTAGCAAAAACAAGAATACCGAGAGAGACAGTCTTATTGACTTAGCAAAAAAAATAGAAAAAACATTGATAAGTCTACTTGAAGAGAACGTAAAAACAATTGATATGGGTGGTAACGTGCATACTGACGAATTTACAAAAATATTTTTATCTAAATTAATTTCGTAATATGCCTAATGTTGTTAATGTGATTCGCAATCATTATTATTGATTCTTACAATTAGATGACTTGTATTGTAATTAAATCTAAAATAATGCTAAATTTGTTATACTTCATTCTCAAGTGGCTTGACAGAATTCTGTCAAAACACCATTCATTGATTTTGGATGGATAAAGGTTATTTTCCTTCCATATGAACCAGTTCTAATGTTTCCAATCATCCTAGTGCCATTGGAAATTGCTCTTTCAACATCATTATCAATGTTATCCGCAGTAATCGCTATATGGTGAATTCCCTCGCCACGATCTGTCAAGAATTTTTTTATTGGACTGTCGTCTGCAGTCGGTTCCATTAATTCTATTCTCGTATCCTCTAATCTCAAGATAGCGACTTTGACCCTTTCTGTAGGAACTTCTTCAATGTCAATTTTATCAATTTTCAGAATCTTTTCATAGTTCTTTAATGCTTCACTAACATTATTCACAGCTATGGCAACATGGTCAACTCTCATATCATATCACCATCAAAATGAGAATTTTGGTTCATATCTGCCAAAAATATCAACAAAAACATCGCTTATTTCTCCTAATGTAACATGACCCTTTACAGCAGAAATAATATGAGGCATCAGATTTTCGTCTTGCTTTTCAGCAAATCTTCGTAATTTGCTCAATTCAAAACTTACTTTAATTTGATCTCTGTTTTTCTTGAATTGTTTTAATTTATTGACTTGACGTATCTCTATTTCAGGATCTATAGTGTTCAAATTTGGTTCAACATCATTTTGATCTTGAAATTTGTTTACACCTACAATTATACGATCATTATGGTCTATTTCTTTTTTTAATTGGTAAGCATTACGTCTTATCTCCTCCTGAAAGAAACCGTTTTCTATTGCTTCTAGAGATCCACCGATCTTTTCTATTTTCTTGAGATATTTTTCAACTCCTTGTTCTATCTCAGATGTCAGATATTCAAGATAATGCGATCCTGAGAGAGGATCGACAGTCTTTGTTACTCCTGATTCATTAGCGATAATCTGTTGAGTCCTTAATGCTACCTTAACTGATTCTTCAGTTGGAAGAGCCAATGCCTCGTCTCTAGAATTAGTGTGTAATGATTGACATCCTCCCAATACAGCTGACAAGGCTTCGAGTGTGACCCTCACTATGTTGTTATCCACTTGCTGTGCTGTCAGGGATTCACCGCTAGTCTGAACATGAAAACGCAAGTGAGCTGATTTATCACTCTTGGCACCGAATCTTTCTTTCATTATTTTTGCATAGATACGACGTGCTGCTCTAAACTTGGCTACCTCTTCAAAGAATTCCATAGTACAGCAGAAAAAGAACGATAAACGCGGAGCAAATTCATCAACTTTTAATCCTCTTGATACACACGTATTGATATATTCTATTGCATTGGCGAATGTAAAAGCCAATTCTTGGATAGCATTTGAACCTGCTTCACGCATATGATAACCAGAGATACTTATTGGGTACCACTGTGGTACATGCATTGAACAATACTGAATCATATCACCGATAATTCTCATTGACTCCCTTGGAGGATAAATGTAGGTATTACGTGCAATATACTCCTTTAGGATATCATTTTGCGTAGTACCTCTCAAGCTCTTGGATGAGACTCCCTGAGATTCTGCAACTACGATATAAAGAGCCAATAGAGTTGAGGCGGTTGAATTTATTGTCATCGAAGTACTAACCTTCTCTATCGGAATATTTTGAAAACAAGTCATCATGTTATCGATGGAACTGATTGCAACTCCAGTTCTTCCAACTTCACCCTGTGAATACGGATTGTCCGAATCTCTTCCAGTTTGCGTTGGTAGGTCAAAAGCTAAGGAAAGTCCTGTCTGCCCGTGGTCTAACAAGAATCTAAATCTCTTGTTAGTTTCTTCCGCACTTCCAAATCCGCTATACTGTCGCATAGTCCAAACTCTTTCTCGATACATGTTGGGATAAAGTCCCCTTGTATACGGAAATCTACCTGCTTCCTCCTCGTCGTACTTGATTTTCACAAGATCTTTTGAAGAAAAAATTCTTTTTACAGGAATACCTGAATCAGTTTTGATCTTTTTTATCTCCTGTTTTGCCATTCTTCAATCTCCTATACAATAATCTTATTAGCAAAATTTAAAGCTGCGTTGTAGGGTTCAACTTCTTTTTTTAGTATTTTGATTACAAGTTTCTTGTACTCTTGACTATTCATTATTTTTTCAATAGATTTTTCTTTAATTAGGTTTAAAATCATATCCCTCAATTCATTCTCTAGTATCAATTTATCTCTTGCCTGATATTTCTTATCATCTAATAAATTGACGAGGCATTTTGTCAGTTCCTTTATTCCTTTTTTCATCTTTGCTGAACATTTAAACACCAATTTTTTATTATTACCAACCAGGTCGAAAATAATATTGTATAATATTGTTGCTCCTTCCAAATCTGACTTATTTACCACATAGATATCTCCTATTTCTGTTAGTCCTGCTTTAATTGCCTGTATGCTGTCACCGGTTTGCGGATTGAAGATAACTACTGTAATATTTACAGCCTTTGAGATTTCAATTTCTAGCTGACCTGCGCCTACACTCTCTACTAATATCAGATTATATCCAGCTGCATCCAATATTCTCACGACATTTCTAAGAGATCTTGTAATGCCACCTTCAGCACCCCTTGATGCCATACTCCTTACGTAAATTTCGTCGCTAATGGTCATCATTCGCACTCTATCTCCCAGCAGGGCGCCACCAGTTATTGGACTTGATGGATCAACTGCTATAACTGCTACTTTGTATCCAAGAGAGTGAAACTCTGCTGCCAATCTTCCTATTAGGGTACTTTTACCAGAGCCCGCTGATCCAGAGTTTTGGCGTTCCTTGTTTTCTTAAAGATCTCGTGAATTACTTTTACGGAATCGGGTTCATTATTATCAACTATAGAGATTGCTCTCGAAATTGATCTTTTGTCTCCTTTTAGAATTCCAGCTACTACCTCCGACACGAATGTTTTAGCTGCAAAGTTAAGTATTAAAGTTACTTGTATATGCACAGTTACTACTATATTGCATGCTGAAATTGACGAAAAATTTTAAACCTCCACTATAAATTTTAAGATATATGTCGACATCTACACATGACAGAAAAAAACCAATAAGGGTTCTTGTGTCTAAACTAGGGCTGGATGGTCATGATCGTGGAGCACTAGTAATATGCCGGGCTCTCAGAGATTCTGGAATGGAGGTAATATATTCTGGTTTATTCTGTACACCTGAACAGGTCGCAAAGATTGCTATTGATGAAGATGTTGATGTCATTGCAATGAGTTTGTTGAATGGTGCTCACTTAACATTATTTTCTAGAGTTGCAAAACTCTTACAGGAACGCGGTGTTAATGACGTACTTTTGATCGGCGGGGGAGTCATACCGGGTAAGGATAAAAAGATACTTGAAGAAAAAGGCGTAAGGGGTAATTTTGGCCCTGGCACACCACTCGACGTAATTATCGAATTCATTCACAATAATTTAAAAAAATAACACAAATTGCAAGAAATTTTATATCTTAGTCTCTTGTTGGGAATGAACAATAGGTGTTTAATCCGAAATCAAAAATACTGATCGGAACTCGCATTATCGTTTTACCATTCTAAATGAGCTATAAAAACCAACCATACTATTCTTTATGGATATCTTTAAAATGCAAATCTAGATCATCTTGTGTAGGATATAACAAGCCGCATTCTTTGCATTTGAAATTTTTTGTCACAAAATATTAAATGCAACATAGGACATATAGCTTACAATTGTTATAAGCTTAGTTCTGGCATTTAAAATTTGATCTATTTTTGGCGGCTATTGGAATTGAAAATATATCAATCATCATCATGTCATAAACAGTAGGTATTGGATTTCTCCCTAATGTAAGTGATCAAAATTCTAAGAAATTTATTGGAAATAACTAGAGATAAAGAGAAATGCTCTCAAATTGGAAACTTTAAAAAATATGTTAAACCATAATATATTATGAAGTGTAGTATACCACAAATGTATTTGGATAACTTGATGCTGGTTTAGGTTTAATTTTCAAGCTCCGAGGTATTGTGATTGAATATTAATAGAGCGCTTTGGTACATATATTTGACGAGATCGACAGGAAATAATTATATTATATTCAGTTTGTCTCTTCCTTTTTGAGATATATTTATTAACACGTGTAAAATTGCGTTTGAGAAGGTGATGAAGATTTAAATCTAAACTGGTATTCAGTAAATTTCAACTTATAAAATGACTCTTATTGGGGACGCTTATCGATGGCTTTACAGCAAATTCATTTCTCGTCCTACAAATTTTAGTTGGGTGATAAACAATCAGCTTGCAGGAAGTGGATTGCCTCTAACTTTCGATCAATTCATGTGGCTAGTAAATCACGGAATTGGCACAATCGTAACAGTCCGTGAACTCCCGTTACCTTTGGAGTGGTTATCGGTTGACGATATTAAGCCTTCAGATTCTAAAGGTAGAACAACTAATAAATTTAATTACTTGCATTTAAGAGTTGAAGACTATCATTCTCCTTCTATCGAAGAGATGGAGTCAACCGTAAAATTTATCGAAAATGAAATTGAAGGGAAAAGAGCGGTATTGGTTCATTGCGCAGCTGGGAAAGGAAGAACAGGAACGATACTTGGGGCTTATTTATTAAAAAAAGAAAATCTTAGCGCAAGAGAAGCCATAGCTAGAATCAGGAAGCTAAGACCAGGGTCTATTCAAACTGATTCACAAGAAAATTCACTCTTTGAATATGAGAAATACTTGAGAGACAAATCTGTAAATCATCTTTAAAACTTAAGTAATAATCTTCTTAGTAACATCATCCTGTAACCAATAAGTATGACAACATTTTATTGATACCATTTAATATTTCATATTATGGATTTCGAAAAGCTAGAGAAGAGGGCATATGAAGCAAATGTTGCACGGAGTCAGAATATGAAATTGGAAGCAATAAAAATAGAAGCGGAAATCTTGAAAAACATGACGGAAAACCAGTTTCTATTTCCTGTAGAAGAAGAAGTGTTAATGACCAAAAATTCTGCTTCGTTTGTATATAAGAATAGCAAGACGTATCCTTCATTATTAGAATTTATTGGACGAATCCTTCACGTAGATATCCCAATAAAACTTAATGAGTGTAAAATTGGTCCTGGCGGAATTATAATATCTGCCGAAAGTAAGGAACAAGCACATAAAATTTTACATGATTGTTGCCATGAATTACAAATTCTTATCAAAGCAAAAAAAGGACATATAGACTAATACGAAGTTGAGGATTTGGAAAAATTTATTTTCTCTCAATGACATCTAGTAGATTCGATAACCTGAATGGCTTTACCAGGATGTCTTCTTTTTTTACTCTGTAATAATCAATTGCAGTAATTCCATAAAGTGGATTGGTAGTTGGTAAGACAATTCTTTGTCCCGGGTTGATGCGATATATCTCTTTTGCTAGATCAATAGGTTCAATATTACCAGATAGATGCGTGTCTAAAATAATAATATCAAAATCATTTTCCTTTACTAAAGACAAACATTCGTTACCCTTTGACGCTACAACCACATCAATTTCACGCTCACCAAGAAATTCGGGTATAAAGAATCATTAAATCAGGATCGGATTCCACAACAAGAACTCGCAAGTCATTTTCTTGTCCAATTCTTGTAGACAAACTATCAAGATCATAATTGTTTAGATCTAACATCAAATCATGTAAACTTTCAATTGGATTTTGTGTCCTGTTCTCTCTGCAACATAAGATGAGGGGAGGGCAAATTACCGTGATATGGTAATTATTTTTAAGCCATTCATTATGAACTTCATGCCACCATTTTCTAGTATTTCCGACTCACCAAACGATCTATTTTCACACAAACAACATGCAGCATCAGCAAATACAATTATTTTGTCTTTTTTTGCCTTTCACAACAAGGTCACGAAGTAACTTCTCTAGATTTGATTTAAGATTCTCAAATATGAACTATGAGTAATACATTATTCATCAGGGCAGGGAAGAATAATACCAAAAAAAGATCAAATATCCGACTTGACTATAAAATATAAGTGGAAAAGCCTATATGAATTTGAAATACTCTGAATTTAAGTCCAAAATCCTATTTCCCGTTTTTCCACATCATCTTTCTCATCTCTTCACCGACAATCTCTAATCGGCTTTTTTCTAATTGATTCATGAATCTAACAAAAGAATTCTTCCCATCTTTTTTGTAAACACTTGACCATTCATTAGCAAATTCCCCTGATTGAATATCTTTCAAAACCCGTTTCATGTTCTCTTTTACTTGGTTGTTTATTATCATTGGTCCTCTGGTCAGACCACCGTACCTTGCAGTTTCACTAACCCTGTTGTACATTCCTGTTATTCCATATTTGTATATCAAATCAACAATTAGTTTTAGCTCATGCAGACATTCGTAGTACGCTACCTCCGGTTGGTAACCAGCTTCAACTAGGGTCTCAAAGGCATTGAGTACCAGAGAATGTGCGCCACCACATAAGTCTACTTGTTCTCCAAACCAATCTGTTTCAACTTCTTCCTTGAATGTGGTTTCAATCACTCCTGGCTTTGTACTTCCAATGGCCTTAGCCAATCCTAAAACAGTATTTAAAGCATCTCCGGAATAATCTTGATAGACTGCAACCAAGGATGGTGTACCAAATCCTTCCTGATACAATTCTCGTACTCTTTGACCAGGTCCCTTGGGAGCGACCATTACTACATCAATATTTTTTGGAGGAACAATCCATTTCCAGTGTATAGCTGCTCCATGAGAAAAATTAAGTGTTTTTCCCTCCGAGAGACCTGGTTCTATTTCATTCTTATATACATTAGCCTGCTCCATGTCTGGAGTTAGAACGTGAATAATATCAGCCAATTTTGAGGCCTCCTTTACTTCTTTAACAACATGTCCATCATTTTCGGCAATTTTCCATGATTTACCTTTCCTGTATAATCCTATTATTACATTCAATCCGGAATCTTTCATATTATTTGCTTGAGCTCTTCCCTGAATCCCGTACCCTATTACAGCAATTGTCTTGTTTCTAACTTGTTCCAAAGAAACATCACTGTCAAACCATTTTTTTGCAGTCATACTTACTCATATTTTATATCGATATTTATAGCAAGACTAAATACACCATTTTAAGCTAGATTCTCGAACGGATAGCAAAATTCTTTCTCCTAGTCAACTCCTTCTTATTTCTATTTCTAATTTTTATCGTTCCTCCTAATCGTGAAATTACATGAACCCTTGACCGTTGTTGCTAAAAAAATCTAAAATGAATACCGGAATATGAGTGGGTATAATAGTATCAGTTACACTATGGAATCTTAATGAAAGTCGTCTTTACCTTCAATATCAGTGTTAGACTTAGACTTTGAGTAAACATCATCCAACACGTCGTGCAAAATTTCTCTTACATCCTCCTTGTCCAGATCATCAACCAATCCATGTAAAGCCTCTCTCACATTATCTTTCTCAAAACGTCTGCCTGTTATCTCAGGTTGTTTAATACGTTTTTCAAGGGACTTGTAGTTATCTATGAGATCCTTTTCCATCTGTGACACTCCGATCACTCTTAGAAGATCCAATTGGCTCATTGCATTTCTATAAAATTCTTTTCGCAGTACTTTATCTCTAGCTACAAGTACCGCAGAATTGGATATGCCATTAAATACCAAGTATGATCCAATTGCCATGAATGAAATGGTTACAAGTCCAAATGGTGGATATGTGGCATACAATAATGAATTTATATCGATTGAACCAAAAAGGATCGCCATACCAACGGCAGATATCAACAGGTACTTGTGAATTACGTATTTTTCAAGTAAAGCAGCAGCGGCCAAGAAAGCAAAACTAAAAAATAAGCCACCAATTTGTTTAGTTGCTCCAAAAATTATAGAATTTATTAAAGCAAATGATACCGGAGAAGAAGATATTAAGGGTTGAAACATGTTTAAAAAGTATATCTCAAATGGAAACAAGATATAAACTAATGGTAACGCTATGATCGTCCAATATCTGGCCTTTCCGATCTTCCTGACGTATGTACTAAGTAGGAATGCCGATACTATCCAGACTGATATGAATGATAGTATAGAAATGATATCCAGCATAGGTCCGAAATGAATTGCTAAATCTGCACGTGGAAGGTCATGCAAACTGGTTTGAATTGGATATGGTTTTATCAATGACGCTTGATTCATTAACACGTTCGTTGCATAGAAGAGTGAAATTATTATGGTTAAAGCCAGTAACGAAAAAGATACTGAATATAGTAAGACAAGTTTATTCATTCTTACCATAATCCACACAACTAGACTTAGCACCAGAAGCAATAGGAAGAATAATGCCGAGATATGACTAACGAAAATGGCTGCAAAAAGTGAGAGGATGATGTAATTTTGGGAAACAACTATTGATAGCATTATTATCGTGAGTATGGCAATAAGTGAGATTTGAATCATGAAAATCATAAAGTAAGAATTTTTTATTCCTAGGGCACCTTTTAACTCAGAACCTGATTCTTTCCCTGCAATAAATCCAAGTATTACAACGGAAACTCCAATGAATAGTAACGCTAGGCTGATAAAGATACTGACATTCGTAAGTGTGGGAAATTCTTGAGTACTGAATACGATATACTTGACTATGGTTGAGTCAATAATCATGATTGATACCGCAGCGAAAATAACCATCAACGCCCTTTTTCTAGTAATGGTTATACTGAATCGCATCATGTTTTAATTATCCAATTCGGTATAAGATGCAGATAAGAATTCTTGATATCGAACAAGTAATAATAATATCGGAAATACTCTTAAGGAACTTTTTTTCACATTGCATAGCTGCTAAAATGGTTAGAATTCTAGATAGTACAATCAATTTAAATTTGTACATCTTACTATCTTTATCAGTAACTTACTATATTACTGTGCCCGTCGTATCCGGATATAATGTAGATTTTTATTCGAAAGGTGAATCCCCATTTGGTATATCTTATGGTGATTGGGTAGCGAAATATTGGAATTGGGACTTGTCTATTCCACTAGACCCGAAATCAAACAACCTTCTTGGTCTTAATGAAAATGGATGCCTAGTTCACAGGGAAGATTCTATGGTTATGTTAGCTGATACTGCTGCAGGAGGTATTTGGAATCTGAAATGTACAATCTCCCACAATGCAGGGATACTAATTCCGATTTGGACTGGAGAATGTGACCAGGGAACAAAGGCTTTTGAAACTTACTCATTCAAACAATTATCAGACTGCGCTAGAGGCTTTGATTTAGGAAAAGTCAAGGGACAAGTAAAGGTGGATAATATTCCTGTTGCGATGCTAGATGCCCTAGATTACAAGACAAATAGTATGAACAACGTGACTGAAGTATATACTAAGCAGTTTAATGTTACAGTTCCACTTAACAGTCATTTTATAGTTGAGCGATATGGCACATTTCCTGCAGCAGCACACGGATGGTTTGTTTTCTTAAAACCTCTTCAACCTGGAAATCACACAGTCTATTACCAAAATAGTGTGGAACCTACTACTCTTAGCGGAGCCGGAAATGTAAACTCTGCACAATTCTCATATCATTTTAAGGTCGAATGAGCATATCATATGAAGTCGATACTCGCCAAGGTTGTCATTCTGCATTTTAGCTGGTACCATGAATACATCGCCCCTATTTCCTCTCCAATCTGCATAACCCCATGATTGCCACCAATTGACTACCCAGTCTGGATAAAACTTGCCAAAGATGGTCTCGTTACCATTGTGGAACATATTGTATCTAGTTTAG
This sequence comes from Nitrososphaerota archaeon, assembly GCA_005877345.1. Lineage (GTDB taxonomy): Archaea > Thermoproteota > Nitrososphaeria > Nitrososphaerales > Nitrososphaeraceae > TA-21. The sequence goes on along the minus strand of VBPR01000059.1, from coordinate 4,383 downwards.
TTATGCCTGGCCATTACTTCTGGTGCTCCAAATTGGGTTATTGCGGCTATAGTCAAAGCACATGTCAGTAGTGAACTCTAAATTATGAACAATCTGTCTTTTAAACAACGTTCTAAATCATCCTTTTTACACTCAGTTTCATTTCTTATGCTCCGTCAACATTGTTGTGCCATTCGACTCCGCTTGTATATTTACTTTGTACGTTACTTCTGAACGATAGAATGGCTGTTCTCCCTTGATATGAAGGATGTGTTGGCCTACTGGAATTGAGTTTGGTTCTAAATATATCCAGTATCCATCAGAAACTGCCTTAGTAGGGCCACTTTTGTTGGTACTTAGAATGTTATCTTTAGCATAATTGATGTCAAACAAGGGCGCCTGTATTCTTTGAAATTGTATTTCCTTACCATCTAATTCTGCTCCAATATAGGTTGCCGCACCAATATCTGAATCTAGTGCTTTCTTCAAATCAGCTTGGCTAGTTGCATTTGGCAAATCCAGAAATGATATTTCTCCATTAAGCACTGGAAACAAAATTCCATTATCTGCAGGAATTGTTACTGTCCTATTACCTACTGAATTGTATGCTCCAGAGAGGAAAAACACTGGTTGATGTGGAGGTTGAAACTTCATGACTGATGTACCATTCGGGTCAAGCAGTGGGTTGTTGTAATATCCTGAAAAGGAAAACGCCCATTTCCACCATCTTGCCGTCCAGTCTGATAATGTTACATTAAATGCTTTTGTGTTATTTGTCACAGGTATGCTGTTATAATATAGCCAGATATTGAGACCTATCAGAACAGCAACTGCGCTAACAAGAGCGATAATAACTACACCATATTTTGATTTTACTTTGAATCCTAGCAACCATAGTCACCGCTACCTTTCTTTCTCTAGGTAATCTAAAATAAAAATAACTATGATAAAAGTAGTTTGTTCAGTTCATATGTTAAAACCCTCTAGAAAAAAAGAGTTAAAAAATAGAAAATAAAATAATCCTAGGACTAAGTAGAGCTAGGAAATGGAAAGATGATAATTCATCGCAATCTGAATCTTACCGCTTCTGCATGAACCATACGAGCTGATTTCATGTCTTCCTTCTTTTAGTACATTAGGCTTGAAAAACAACCAGTAGCCGTCACTTACGTAATCTTTTCCCCGTAGCCTAAAGAAAGGAGTTACGATTCTAGATGAATCCTGACCTAACTGCCTTCCATCTAGACTAACATCTAGTTTCTCTTTTGCTACAATGTCGATTTCTTCCTTTGCTTCTTTCAAATCCGGGCCAATCCAGTTTATGACTGACAGAAGGATTGGCTTGTCTTTATTTATTTTAAAAGAGCGCTCCTTAATGTCATCATTCTGCATTTTGGCTGGTACCATGAATACATCGCCCCTATTTCTTCTCCAATCTGCATAGCCCCATGATTGCCACCATTTGACTACCCAGTCTGGATAAGACTTGCCAAAGATGGTCTCGCTGTCATTATAGAACATATTGTGCCTAATTTAGTTATGTCTGGCCATTACTTCTACAGCTCCGAATTGTGTTATTGCGGCTATAGTCAAAGCGCCTGTCAGTACTGAACCTGCTAAAATTATGAACAATCTAAGTCTTTTAAACAATCTTCTAAATCACCTCCTTTTACTTTCATTTTTTTAACTCCATCAAGAATGCTGATATCGATATTACTGAATTATTTAAAATTTCTAAAAGAATTTACTATAAAATAGTTTTTTTTTACAATTTGTCAATTTTTTTTGATTTTTTATGTTAGATATTAGTCGACGTACAAGAAAATCTTAACGAAAGAGAATTCAAAATTGATAAAGTAAAGATGATATTATTGTTACCAATAAATTGGATATGGATTAATTATGCTAATGATAAAAAATATGATCAGAAATTACGAGACGATGCCAAATTAGAATTGACATAATTAATAAGGACATTATAAGTTTACTAATTGATGATACTGTAGAAATGCGTGGTCAGTGTATGAGTCTCTGCTCCTGATTTCTTTCCTTTGGATGGGATGGTTATTGGTTATTCATGAAACCTAATAGTTTCACAACAGGAAAACACACGGTAAGTTCTCTTGGTTCGTGCAGATTAGGTAAAATACAGGTGAATATGAAATATCATTTAACAGTCAAGTAATATGTTACATTTGATCTAAAATTATGGCTATCTACTGCGAAGGATGTTATATTATGTATTCCTTCAGGTAAAGGCTTAATCATTAACCAATATCCTTTGTTAACCGATTGTGTCTTACCCACCTCCGCATTCTTTACATTATTATGAGGAAATATTAATTCGAACATTTTGGATGATTTAACGTATATTGGATTTACTGAGTGATTATCAACTTTTGTCTTCAATTTGACTATTTGTGCATTACATACTTTCCACAGTTTATCCATGCTATTTACAAACAAATTATTCCACCAGTTAGTGTTTGAAATAGAACATTCCGCTACTATGACTGGAAACAAGATTGCTTTTTCTAATGGAACAGTACAAGATCTTTTTATCTCTGAATTATTAGCTAAAGAGCCAGCTAGGTACCATACTCTTTCATTGTCTTGTCCTGTCTTACAGAGATTTCCTCCTATATCGTCAACTAAAGGATTGCTCCCCTTTGGTTGACTATATGCCCATTGCCACCACTTTGTAGCCCATTCTTCTAATGTCAATCCATATGGTTTTGATTCTAATGAGAATATATACGATGAAAAATTTGTTGAAGCATTTACAAACTGCATCAAAAATAGGAATACTGGGAAAACGATACTTAAACATATTAAATTCAAATTTTTTACATTGTGAATAAGCAAACTGACAATTGTTATTTTAATACAGATTCTTAAATATATTTGATTCAATACATGTGTTATTACTTTAGGAATCATTAGTGTAAATATAAAGTTCTTATGAGTTCTCCAATTTCTTACCATAAATTAACTAGGAATCCTATAAAATGTCTAATTCCATTTGAGTTAAATAAAACGAGGAATCACTATCAAATTTCTATTCTATCTTGACAATTCTTACATTCTAGGATTACAGTACTGGTTTTGTTTGATATTACTGAAAATTTTTTGGATCCACAGTTCTTGCAAACTGGACAAGCCCTTAGTCCTTTTGTCATTGGATATCCTGAACCATTTTATTCTTAATTATTTTATGTCGGGATATTGTTTAATTTCATCAGCTCCATCTCTCTGACTTTCAAATAGGACTTTTATTCTGTGTGTTCCGTCAAGCTCTGAAATTATGCGATATACTGCACTTGGTACATAATCTTTCCACTCTTTGTCCATAACAATATTCATCCTAATGTTGGTTCCATTACAGTTAATTTCGTCATAAAATTTGGGAGTCCGAACATCGAAGGTTTCAGAACTACGGGCCAAAAGCTCCAATACAAATTTGTTACCAGAGTATATAGTATCAAACTTAGGTAGCATAGATCTTAGATGTTGAACCCAAATTGCATTATTTTCTAAATTTAAGATTGGCACAATGTATACCCTCTTAAGATCAATTTTTGCTTGCGCTAAACAATCATGAATGAAGTAAATTCGCTCGCCTGCCGTAAATGGATTTGTAAATGTATAATTAAACTGAGAGCTACCTATAGCAATTATCAGTTCTTCACAGTCATGTAATATTTGATCGGCAAGGTTGAGATGACCATTATGAAATGGCTGAAATCTTCCCACCATTAATCCTGATTTAGCCAATTTTAACTATTTTTTAATTTAATTTCCTGCTCTTTTATCTTATCTGTGTCGACCTTCTTGAAGATTGGTTCAATATGTCCTAATTTATGACCTGGCTTCAACAGTATTGATCCAATTGTCTTCCAACTCTGTTCGTAAATGCTACCTTCCAACGACATTTGTTTCCAAATTTCTTCGACCGAAAATGGTATGAATGGAGCAAGTAATATAGAGAGTGACCGTACGGCGTTAATTGAAATAAAAAGTGTGGCAGCTGATTGTTCAGGGTTTTTCCAAGGTTCCTTTTTCTGAAAGTATTGATTAAACCTTGAGGAAAAACTCAGAATGTTTTTTAATGCCTTATCAATTTCGTTACCTAAAATAAAGCCACCAACTGTGTTACCAATATTTTCTATTTCAGCCAATGACTTTCTATCTGCCTCATCGTACTCATTTGGATTGGGTATCACATTGCGAAAATATTTTTTAATGAAAGTTAATGTTCTATTTACAAAGTTTCCAATATTTGCTATTAATTCATTGTTTATTTTTTTTTCGAAATCATTCCAATCAAAGTTGATATCATCTTGAGAGTAGCTGCAAATTGATGCTATGTAAAACCGAAGATAATCTGCTTGAAAGAGATTTACA
>VBPR01000058.1:4056-13530 GCA_005877345.1 Nitrososphaerota archaeon | reverse complement strand
TATTCAGTTCCTTCATGCAATACAACAAAACACTACATATAGTCATATTGGCCAGTGCACTGTTATCGTTGGTACTCGTTGCAACTACATATTCGAATTTTACCTATGCACAAAACAAATTTAGGGCAAAACTCGATGGAAATAATGAAGTCCCACCCGTAAATTCAACGGCAGAAGGTGTAGCCACATTCAAAGTAAAGGATGATACAATAAAATCTAAAATCAACATAACTGGAATAACAGATGTTTCAGGCGCTCACATACACGCAGGCAAAAAAGGAGAAAATGGTGATCCAATAGTTGATTTGTTAAAAACAGGCGAGAAGACTAAAACATCGGGAGGAATCACAATTGTAGGAAACTTTACTGCTTCTGACTTTAAAAGTTCCATGAAAGGAAAAGCACTATCTGATCTGCAAGACGCAATGGGCACTAATGAGACATATGTTAATATACACACAAGTGATCATCCAGACGGAGAGATAAGGGGACAAATCAATGTTAAAGGCAATGCAACACAGTAGAGCTTATCAATCCTACTATGACAACAAATGTAAGGAAATATGGTTGAACGCGTGAGATAACAAAAGAATTCACATGTTACCATCTAGACAAATCTTTCAGATGATCAAATACAGACTTCTGGTTTCTGTTGGATATTTATTATAAATATTATATTTATTATGAATATTAAGACTAGTATTCTTATTGTGCTCGAATGCTCGACTGTCAATTAAAATCATAGCCGCCTTAGCGCGTCTAGCAAATCATCGTAAGAAGTTTGTTCTTTATTTATAATATATTGGTACAAGAGTGTAAGTGATTAATAGCCTCTCCTCTCATAAACGATAACTTATTGATATATTTGTACCAAATTTTTTATTAATGATGCAATTTACTTTCATCCAATGGAAAATAAGTTAATTTTGACTTTTGTGGCATTAATCTCATTGATTGTCAGTGTTTTGATTGTAGCTAGTCTGGGTTCATTTAGTCAACAACCAAGAGGTATTGGTGTTAATTATGCACTTGCCGCATCAAAAGTGCAAACACAAACTCCTGCATTTGACACATCCAATTTTCATGATCCACTGAAAATAGACAACAAGTACTACTCTTTGAAGCCGGGCACAATAATGAGTTACAATGGCACTGATGAGGAGGGAAAGTCGATGCGGGACATTATCACCATCACCAACGATACAAAAGAGATTCAGGGGATACCCACACGCGTGGTTAATGATACTGTCTTTGTGGAAGGAAAATTAGTAGAGACTACAAATGATTGGTATGCCCAAGATGACAAAGGAAATGTATGGTATATGGGAGAGGATACGACTGACTTTACCAACAAGAAAAACCCCAAAGAAGGTTCCTGGGAATCCGGAGTGAAAGGAGCCAAGGGTGGATTAATAATGATAGGAGAACCGAAGGTAGGAATTACATATGACCAAGAGTTCGCCAAAGATGTCGCCGAAGACAAGGCAACTGTTCTAAGTTTGGACAATAATGTCACTGTTCCTTACGGTTCTTATTCGAATGTGATCAAAACTAAGGAGTTTTCATCACTCGAGCCTGATGTCGTTGAACAAAAATACTATGCATCCAATGTAGGAGACATCAAGGAAAAAACTCTCAAAGGTAGTAAAGAAGGAATTGAATTAGTAGAAATCAAATGAGGAGATTCAATTAATAGGGCATGAGAGGTACCAACCCTCATCCTTTCTTTGATTTATTTAAAGACTTGACTAAAAAAGATTGTTCACAATTTAGGCGAGCTAATAAATTTTAGTCCCATGTTACTAAACGATTTCTATTTAATTCCAAGATAATCCCTGCAGGATCACCATCAGAACATAAAAGCTAAATACCATGTAACAGAACCCGTATACATGCAGTGTCCGAATCCCACCGAATCCCACCGAATCCCACCGAACCCGAATATTATTGATACCATAATTAGTAAAGGCCATTCATTCTTCACTGGATAGGCCTTGATCTCGCAGGACGGTCTTGGCAACGCCAGATCGTCTTGATGTAACAAATAAATGTAAATTACTCCAGTTTCCTAAAAATGACAGCATTTGCCAACCTTTTGGTAATAGGCATCAATGTAACCTAAATTTCATTTTCTATTTTCCAGAAATATCTTCTTTCATCATTGAGAAAAGCGCTAATGGAGATTTTAAAAATGCGATTATTTTTTTACTGAATTTAGATCTCCTAATTTGACCCATTTGAAAAATCAATTCCATCGCGACGCCCATAACTGTCCGCTGTCGATATGTAATCCCAGACCTACTAAAATTAACGCCACGTTAGTCGACATGATTAATCCTACAAACATTAGAACTAACTTGACTTCCATGAGATCAAAACTAAATTGCATAATAATAAGATATTTGATACAAACGTATTAGTGAAATGGTAATAATAAAAGGGAGAGGCTATTAATCACTTACACTCTTGTACCAATATATTATAAATAATGCAATAGTCTGAAGAAATCAAAATCTTATAAATGAGTTAGAAAATCTAATTTGTTATAGATTATTTACGTCCTTTGTACCAGAAGTTTTAGATACCTTTTACCCATCTTCACTATGATGATGTTTTCTAGCCTGAAGCATTACCTGGCTTGCGCTATGTCTATCGTATTCTTGATTTTGGTAGATTCAGATTTATTAACAGAAAAGACGGTTCTTGGAGGAAAGATGAACTGAATTCGGTAAAATATTGTTTTAAGTTCAAGTGGGGTTCTGAAGGTACTTCTAACGGCCAATTCTTACGTCCTCATGACGTAAATTTTGATTCAAATGGCAATGTCTATGTAAGTGATAGAGATAGAAATGATATACAAAAGTTTACACCAAATGGAACATTTATCATGAAATGGGGCTCTGAGGGTCAGAAAGCTGGACAGTTTAGCGTGCCTTATAGTATCGAAATAGATTCATTGGATAATATTTATGTTGTAGATAGGGGTAACGATAGAATCCAAAAACTTGATGAAAATGGTACGTTTGTTAAACAATGGGACAGATCTGGCAAAATTAATGGATCGGATCAAGAATTTGCAAGTCCAGAAGATATGGTAATCGATCAAAAGACAGGCGTCGTCTATATCACTGACACTGGAAATGAACAAGTTTTGAAGCTGGACAAAAATTTTTCCTACATATTAGACTGGGGCTCTAATGATGACAAGGCTAGTAACGAAGTCGCTAAATTTAATCATCCCCATGGAATTGATGTCGACTCTAAAGGGTATGTATACGTAAATGAGTTAGAAAATCCAAGAATTCAGAAATTTGATGAAAATGGTACGTTTGTTAAACAATGGGACAGATCTGGCAAAATTAATGGATCGGATCAAGAATTTGCAAGTCCAGAAGATATGGTAATCGATCAAAAGACAGGCGTCGTCTATATCACTGACACTGGAAATGAACAAGTTTTGAAGCTGGACAAAAATTTTTCCTACATATTAGACTGGGGCTCTAATGATGACAAGGCTAGTAACGAAGTCGCTAAATTTAATCATCCCCATGGAATTGATGTCGACTCTAAAGGGTATGTATACGTAAATGAGTTAGAAAATCCAAGAATTCAGAAATTTGATGAAAATGGTACGTTTGTTAAACAATGGGGTTCTGAAGGGAGAGGGCCGGGAGAATTTACACCTTTGCTAGAACATTTAGAGGTAGATTCCAAACGGGACATGATTTTTATGGTGGATGGCGCTCTTAATCCAAGAATTCAGGTCTTCGATACCGATGGTAATTTTACCACTTCTATAGGAACGAGTGGAACTGGGGATGGTCAATTCTCAAAACCCGAACATGTCAATATTGATTCGTCAGGAAATGTGTATGTTGTAGATAGAGGTAATCAACGCATGCAAGTGTTTTCTCCTTGTTAGGCAAATGAGAAGTTTAGTAAACGACTCTGCCAAAGCACAAAATAATTCAAGACGCGACCAAGATTATTAAAAATGCAGGTAAATTACTGAATAGGTATACAATTGCTCCATGGTCAAATCTGTTGCTTCTATAACTGTATTCATATTAGCTGTCTTTCGTAGAACAATAATTTTTTATTTAGTTAAGTCACCTCTTTTCAAATTTGAGACTGTAGTCGAACTCTCATTAATTACTGAGGATCAAAATTTTTGCCACTGTTTGTTGTGCTTGTTCATGTGACATTGATCGGAGCAAAAATAGTCATCACACATATAACAGTAATTAGGATAATCTTGAAGTTTTTTGCCGCAGCTTGAACAAGTAACTGACATATCCATTATTATTATCTAATATGAATATGCGTTCGTCGCATAGAAAGTTTACTATGAACTGGCTTGCCTAATCCTCATATTTGCATGAATTTCCTCTAAAGATATCAAAGCAAAATAACCACTTTCTTAGAATAAATGCTGAAAACTTGAAGATTAGGTTTCTCAAGCCTAGGTATGGACCTGAACAACTTATGTGGAGATAATGGTTACTTATTAGAGATTAATTGTAGCTTACACCTTTTAAAACATGCAGTTACAATATATCGTGACATGAAAATTGGAATAATTGGCGCCGGAGATGTAGGCGGAACCCTCGGAAAGAGGTGGAGACAAAAGAAACATGAAATCATGTTTGGAGTCCGTAACCTTCAATCTCAGAACGTCCAAAAATTGATTGAGGTGGATCAAAATTTAAGGTTCGGAGATATCAAAGAAGCTGTAGCATATGGAGATGTCATTGTATTTGCTATACCCTGGGCTTCGGTTGAGGAAACAATACTCAAAGCAGGAAACTTGTCTGGTAAAATAGTGATCGATCCAACTAATCCAGTAACCCCTGACCTAAAAGGATTAGCTCTAGACAATACTTCCGTAGCCGAAAAAATAGCTAAATTAGCTAATACTGATAAAGTTGTCAAAGCATTCAACACAATAGGAGCCAAGACATTAAACAATTCGATATTTGATTCAAATAGAGCGGATCTTTTTATATGCGGTAATGATAGTCACGCGAAGCGAGTTGTAGAAGAATTGGCAATTGATATTGGATTTGATGTAGTTGATGTAGGACCACTTGTCAACGCTCGTATGTTAGAACACTTGGCACTCCTCTGGATAGAGCTTGCCTTCAGACAACAGTTGGGACCAAACATTGCTTTCAAACTACTAAGAAAGAAGGCAGAATTTTAGTTTGTGACTCCATTCAATAGGGAAAAGCGAGATGTTTTGTTTGTCTGTGTCAATAGGTTTAATAATTATTTTATACAGATTTAGACATAAATAGTTGTAAAACCTACTAATCCTATGTCCGGCTTCGCTACATCAATTATGTTATCTATAATTTTCGGTTCTATGGTGATTATACCAAGCTACATGGGAGTCGTAGGAGGGGCGTCTAATAACTCCGTAACAAATGTTTCAAAGCTAAGTTCAACTGTAAATATGGGGAATACCACGAACTTGCAAAATAAGACGGTAGAATACTTTCCGGATTCACAAGGATATCTAGTATATCCTGTTTCATCAAATGATACTGTAGGCAAAAAACTCCCTGCAGTTGTAATGATCCATGAATGGTGGGGAGTAAATGAAAATATCAAGAATATGGCAAATCTCTTGGCCAAACAAGGATTTGTTGTATTAGCTGCCGATCTATACAAGGGTGAAGTTGCAAATAATCCAGAACGTGCAATGGAGTTAGTACAGATAGCAAGAAATAATCAAAATAATTCAATCAATAATCTTCAATCTGCCGTAAAATATTTGAGTTTGCTCCCAAACGTAGACAGTTCAAAAATTGCATCACTTGGTTGGTGTTTTGGTGGCGGTCAATCGTTGCAACTGGCCTTAAATAGCCAAGAACATCCATTAGCCGCAACCATTCTTTATTATGGAACTCCTTTGGTTACCGATAAGGCATTACTATCAAAGATAAAATGGCCTGTATTGGGAATATTTGGCGACAAAGATCAGGCCATCCCGGTAAAAGAGATAAACCAATTCGGAACTTCATTGAACCAAAGTGGAATTACAAATAACATACACATATACAAAGGGCTTGGACATGCCTTTGCAAATCCTTCTGGAGATAACTATGCACCAAAAGAAACTGAAGACGCTTGGCAAAAGACATTATCTTTTCTAAAGAAATACGTAGTAGATACTTGAGTACAATTTGAACTAGATCCTAAGTGAGATTTAATAGATCATAGTTGGAATACATCGCTACTATATAATTTGGTAAACCACTAAATTATAGGCATATCCAATCTTACTAACAGAGACAAGTCCAAAAACTAGATATACTAGGACAAGAGTGTCAAAACATATATTTGATTTTTATTTACCTATCAATAATCTCACTATTCTTCTTATTTTTGTTAACTTACGGCTCAGACTACAGAATTCATGGTCAAAATGCATCAATACCTGGACCATCATTAAAAGACCCAAATCTTAAGGTAGAGTTGGTAGCCCGGAATCTTAATTTCCCAGCAGCTATTGATTTTTTAGGAAATGATGATCTTTTGGTAGTAGAGAAAAATACTGGCAATGTTTATGAAATAGTTAATGGTAACGTTACTGCGCCTTTAATTCATCTAAATGTGACCACCAAAGACGAACGTGGATTACTGGGTATAGCTATATCAGGAAATAGTACTAACGGTTCAAAAGACAATACATTGGTTTATCTTTACTATACCCTATGTGGAAAAGATAAAGCTACCGATTCAGAAGTAAGTCAGCAGTTTTTGAATGGTGAAAAGGTAGGTCAACCAACAGTAAAAGGTGGTTCTAAGAAGTGTGGCAATTATGTATACAGATATGAACTTGATGCAAAGAACAATAAACTCATAGCTCCCAAATTAATTGTAAGTCTACCTGGTATGCCAGGACCAAGTCACAACGGGGGCAAACTTTTGATGGATAAGGAGAAAAATCTTTTTGTTACTATCGGTGATCTACAGACAACTAAATTTAATCAAAACAAGCCAGGTTATGATACTAAAGCACAGAATATTATAAATGGTACTGTACCTGACGGGCGTGCAGGAATACTACGAATAACTCAAGATGGTAAACCTGTTGGAAATGGAATACTTGGTGTTGTTTATCCCCTTAATCTATACTATGCATATGGGATAAAAAATAGTTTTGGAATAGGTCTTGATCCAGTAACGGATAATTTATGGGATACAGAGAATGGACCTCAGTTCGGAGATGAAATAAACCTTGTTAAGCCAGGTTTCAATAGTGGATGGGAAAAAGTGCAGGGAATTTGGAAATTAAACCAGACAAGAGAGAAAGATGGCGTCTTTAACAATTCCACCAAAGGAGTAGAATTTGTCGATTTCGGCAGTAAAGGAAAATACAGCAATCCAGAGTTTGTATGGGACACACCCGTGGCACCCACTGCACTTGTATTTTTAGATTCTGATAAACTAGGACAACAGTATGTAAACGATATGTTTGTAGGTTCGGCAAAAAAAGGGACCCTTTTTCATTTTGATCTCAAACCTAATAGAGAGTCACTAGATTTAATCGGTGATCTTGCAGATATAGTATATAGCAAGAAAGAGGACTCCAGCAAAATAGTATTTGGAGAAAATTTTGGAGTTGTCACTGATTTAAAAGTTGGGCCTGATGGCTATTTGTATGTGGTTTCAGGCTCCGAAGGAACTGGCGGGGGAGCTATATACAAAATAGTTCCAAACTTGAAATAATTTCTTATTTTCCGATTGAATAATCATTATTCAATTGAGTCTATAGTTGCTAATGAAACTAATTATCTTCCTGAGTTTTATGTAGATTTTGAGTTTCTTTATGGCATAATAACTAGAGTGACTTCATTCAAGCGGCATTTACCGGATGAAGCGACTGGCCTGAAAACTTGTATACGATAGTTGCCAGTATCTGCTACATATACAAGACCTGCTTTCCTATCGACTCCAATTCCCTCTGGTAGAATAAACTGACTACGCATTACCCTGTGAACCAAATTTTGTAAGAAATGTTCCGTTAGCTGTAAACACTTGTATCCTATTATTGTTCTTGTCGGTGACATATATATTGTCATTTCTATCAATTGATAGACCTGCCGGTCCATTAAACTCACCATCTCCTATGCCCTTAGATCCCCATTTTAAAATCAAATTGCCGTCCTTCGTGAACTTTTGAATCCGATGATTTCCATAATCAGCTAAATAAACGTTACCTTTTGAATTAACAACGATACTTTCTGGTTTTGAGAGCTGGCCATCATCTGAACCTTCTTTAGACCACTTCATCATGAATTTACCATCGCTAGTAAATTTCTGAAAGTTTGCTAGGTCTCTATCACTTACATACACATTTCCTTCAGAATCTACGGCCGGTACATGTGGATGAAGGAATTGACCATCTCCCTCTCCTTTAGTTCCCCATGTGGTAACAAAGGTACCATTAGCGGTAAATACTTGGATGCGATAGTTGAATTGATCACTCAAATATATCGTGCCTGTATCTTGCCTGACGGTACAACAGACAAAGCTGAGGCTTTATGGATTTGACCATTTCCCGCACCATAAGTTCCCCACTTTGTTATGTAATTGCCATTAGTATCAAAAACTTGGATCCGATGGTTTGCATAATCAGCTACATATACGTGTCCATTCATCGCGTCAACGTCGTTTTGTCCGTCAAATCTTCCATTACCCTTACCAAATGAACCCCACATATTAACAAAAGTAAATCCTTTGTCTAGTGAGGTGGATACCTCAACAGATTTATCAACATCTCGTTGTTCAGCTAATGGCAAATTACTCTTGTTCTGATCCTCTTTGTTTGTACTTTCAAGTATATTTGGGCTCTTTTGAGTGTCACCTGTACCCACTAGATTGGGATTCTTATCTACAAAGATATCAATAGAGTCACTTGCCGATTGACCTTTATCATCTTCGGCAATAATATCAAAGGTTAATTTGTCATCGTCTGTGGTTACCCGTGGAGCTGTGACTTCGAAAGTTAAATTGGTGGTATTTCCTCCTATCTGGGGTGCTATTTGTGAAGCAATTGTTTGTGTAGATATGCGGGCGTCTTCTGGATTTATACGTTTACCTCCCGTTTGCTTCCATGTGAAAGATAATTTGTCGTTACCTGAATCATGTATTGAAGTACCATTGATTTTTACTAACGAACCTTCTGTAACTCTTGAATTCTTTCCTGAATCAAAAGTCACCTTGATCAAACTATTATTTTGATTGGGATTGTTCTCTATTTCCTTAACCTGAGGAGCCCCAGTATCATTTTCTATTATATTATCTACAGCAGGTGATGTAGATTTTGTAGCATTATCAGATACTGTTAATTCAGGTGATGTAGATTTTGTAGCATTATCAGATACTGTTAATTCAGGTGATGTAGATTTTGTAGCATTATCAGATACTGTTAATTCAGGTGATGTAGATTTTGTAGCATTATCA